>NZ_JAYMZR010000037.1:0-58740 GCF_035828615.1 Streptomyces sp. H27-D2
CGCCCCCCGCGCCCCGCGCCCCCCGCACCCACGCACTCCCACGCGCCCCTCAACGCCGCCGGGCGTACCCGATCAAATGCGACCGCTCCTTGGCGTCGACGTAGCTGAACAGGCCGACCCCGCCCAGGTCCGCCGCAGGCACCCGCGTGTTGGCCGACAGGGCCTCCGGCTCTCCGGTGGCCAGGGCCACCTGGACGGGCGCGCCGCCGCCCTCTATGGCCTCGCCGGCCGAGCGCGCGCCCACCGCGCCGTACGCGATCCCGTCGTCCGTCACCGACGCCAGGTTGAGCCCCTTGGTCAGGCCCTTCTCCTGGAAGCAGTAGCCCTTCTTCTCCCGCAGGTCGAAGGCCAGCTGTCCGGCGACCAGGTAGCGGCCCCCGGCGGAGAGCACCGCCTCGGGGTACTCGCCGGGCTGAAGGAAGGGCTTCTCGCACTCCACGGTGGTCCGCACCGCGCCGGTCGAGGCGTCGTGCACCGCCCACAGGTCGTTGTCGCGGGCGTGCGCCGTGCCCTTGCGCTTCTCCCAGCGGGCCAGCACCTGGCCGTCCGCCACGGCCGTCGGCACCCCGCTCCCGCGGTCGGCGCCCCGGGGCGCCACCCGCGCGCTGTACCAGCCGCCGCGCACCCAGAACCCCTTGGTCCCGGCGGCCAGCAGCCCGCGCTCGGTCAGCCCCTTCACCTCGGTCAGCCGGCCGCAGGCGGCGCAGCCCTTCGGCGGCTTGAGCTGCTTCGCGCCGGTCCGCTTGACCGTTCCGTCGGCCGGGTCCACGACGGCGGCCTCCGGCCCGTCCCGGCCGATCAGCACCCCCGCGCCGCCGCCCGAGACCTCGGGGCTCTCCTCCCACGGCACCTCCAGGTGCCGGACCGAACCGGTCCCGGCCTCGTGGATGTCGAGGGCGACGACCGCCTTTCCCCTGGTCAGCGCGTCGTCGCCGGTGTCGCCGTGCGAGGAGGCCACGAAGTACTCCCGGCCGTCCTTCGCGACGCCGAACAGCCGGGGGAAGTACAGCGGGTCGGACAGCGGCTGCCACTCCCGGCTCTGCCACCGCTGCTCGCCGGTGCGCGCGTCGACGGCCTTGAGCACGTACGTCGTCTCCGAGACCCGCGCCAGATACCCGATGAGCCCGGCGGAGGGCGCGGTCGCGTAGCGGTCGGAAGCGCCGGCGATCTCCCAGCCGCGCCGGGTGTCGTACGCGCCCGCGACCTGGAGCCGGGTCTGCGGCGCGGTGGCGTCCGCGCTCTTACGGGGCGGTTTCGGGGGAGCGGGCAACGAATCGCCCCCGCCGAAGGCGGCCAGCACCCCCAGCGACAGGGCCACCAGCAGTGCGGCGGCCAGCACCGCCCGCCCGACCTTTCTGGTCATTTCCCCCCCGAGCATCCCCAGTCCCGCAGGCCGCCAGCGTAGCAACATGCCCTGACGCCCCGGCAGTTCCGGAGCGGGCGTGGGGAGGGGCGGAAGAGCGCACGGGAGGCGGGCGGCGGTCCGGCCCCTCGCGGGCCCTCCCGTACGCCGGAGGCCGCCCCGAGCGTCGTCCCGCGTCGCCGCTCGCGTCACTTCCCGGTCGCAGCCCCGGCTGACCGCCGCCGGTCGCCGCCCGTACGGCCACCGCCCCGGCCCCGCCGATACGGGCCGCGACGGCGTCCGCCGGACAGTGCTCCCACAGGGCCTAGAATTCTTCGAATGCACGCCCCCGAATCACCCCGAACCGCCGACCAGCTCCGCGCCGCCCTGGCCGGACTGCTCGACGGGCTGCCGCCGAAGCGGGCCGCCCAGGCCGTGGAGCGGCTGATCGCCACGTACCGGGGGGACACCCCCACCGACGTGCCCGTGCTGCGCGACCGCTCCGACGTGGCCGCGTACGCCGCCTACCGGATGCCCGCCACCTTCGAGGCGGCGCGCGCCGCGCTCGCGGCCTTCCGGCTGCGGGTGCCCGACTGGTCGCCGGCCCGGCATGTGGACGTGGGCGGCGGGACCGGTTCGGCGAGCTGGGCGGTCGAGGCGACCTGGCCCACCGGGCCGGCCGCCCCCCGTACGACCCTCGTCCTCGACTGGGCCGAGCCCGCGCTGACACTCGGCGGCGAGCTGGCTCGCGAGGCCGGCTCCGCCGCGCTGCGGGACGCCCGCTGGCAGCGGCAGACCATCGGCGCGGGGATCGCGCTGCCCGACGACACCGACCTGGTCACGGTCTCCTACGTGCTCGGCGAGCTGACCGCGGCCGACCGCCGCTCGGTCGTCGACGAGGCGGCCCGCGCGGCGCAGGCCGTCGTGATCGTCGAGCCGGGCACGCCGGACGGCTACCTCCGCATCCGCCAGGCGCGCGACCAGCTGATCGCGGCCGGCCTGCGGGTCGTCGCGCCCTGCCCGCACAGCGCCGAGTGCCCGATCGAGCCGGGCAACGACTGGTGCCACTTCGCGACCAGGGTCAACCGCTCCTCGCTGCACCGGAAGGTGAAGGGCGGCGAGCTGTCCTACGAGGACGAGAAGTTCAGCTACGTAGCGGCGGTCCGCTTCCCGGCGACGCCGGCTGCCGGACGGATCGTACGGCGTCCCCAACTGCGCAAGGGCCAGGTCCTGTTGGAGCTGTGCGGCACGGACGAGAAGCTCCGCCGCGAGACGGTGACCAAGCGGCACGGCCCGCTCTACCGGGCGGCGCGCGACGCGGCCTGGGGCGACGCGTGGCCGCCGGAGCAGTCGGCGGAGCCGGGGCGGGAGGGGGCCGGGGATGCCTGAGAGGCCGGCCCCCGCCACCCCCTACGCCGAACGCAGTTCCAACGTGCAGCACTTGACGCTGCCGCCACCCTTGAGCAGTTCGGACAGATCCAGGCCTATCGGCTCGTACCCCCGTTCCCGCAAGGGCTCGAAGAGCCCCAACGCGGCCTGGGGGAGCAGCACATGGCGGCCGTCGCAGACCGCGTTGAGGCCGAAGGCGGCGGCGTCCGGTTCCTCGGCGATGATCGCGTCGGGGAAGAGCCGGGCGAGGACGGCCCGGCTGCCCGGCGAGAAGGCCGGCGGGTAGTACATGACGTCGCTGTCGGTGGTGTCGTCGAGCACCGACAGGGCCGTGTCGAGGTGGTAGTAGCGGGGATCGACGAGATCGAGGCCGATCACCGGGCGGCCGAAGTACTCCTGCGCCTCGGGGTTGGAGAGCGGGCTGCTGCGGAAGCCGCGGCCGGCCAGCAGCCAGGAGGCGGTGACGGCGAAGTCGCCCTCGCCCTCGTTGATGTGGTCCGGCTCGCGCACCTCGGGGTAGCCGTGTTCGCGGAACCAGGCGCGGTGCACGGCCGCTTCGGCGGTGCGCTCGGAGTGGGCGAAGCGGGCGCCGAGCACCCGGCCGTCGATGACGGTCGCGCCGTTCGCGGCGAAGACCATGTCGGGCAGTTCGGGGTGCGGCGTGAGTTCCTGGACGGTGTGGCCCAGCGAACGGTAGCGGTCGCGCAGGTCCTCCCACTGGGCGAGTGCCAACCGCAGGTCCACGGGCTTGTCCGGGTCCATCCAGGGGTTGATCGAGTACGTGACCCGGAAGTGGGTCGGCGGGCACATCAGGTAGTCGCGGGGGGTGGCGCGACGCTGCGATGTACGCAAGGACAGCTCCTCACGGTGACGGTGACGCCGGGTGCGTGTACGGGGTTACGTACGTCCCCGAATAGTCCACCCTGAAGCCGCGCCGTGCAGTGAACCGTTCGGGTGGTTCGCACCTGACACGATCAGGCGCGGCGTCCAGCCAAGGCCCCGTCGAGGCCCGTCAAGACGATACGTCTCGCCTCACCCCGTTGGTACATTCGCCCCATGGCCGACACCCGCGCACCCGACTCCACCCGCCGCAGCGAACACTCCCGCCGGGCGATCCTCGACACCACCCTCGAACTCGTCGGCGAGATCGGTTACTCGAAGCTCACGGTCGAGGCCATCGCCGCCCGTGCGGGGGTCGGCAAGCAGACGATCTACCGGTGGTGGCCCTCCAAGGCCGCGGTGCTGTTCGAGGCGTGCCTGCCGCCGGACGCCGGCGCGGAGGAGGTCGAGCTGCCCGATACCGGGGACCTGGCCGCCGACCTCAAGACCGTGCTGCGCGCCACCGTCGACGAACTCAACGACTCCCGGCTCGACCGGCCGACCCGGGCGCTGATCTCCGAGACGCAGAACGACCCGGAGCTGGGCGCCGCGCTCACCGCCAAGGTGCTGGAGCCGCAGCTCGCGGCCTATACGCGGCGGCTGGGCGCGGCGCAGCGGGCCGGTCAGGTCGCCGAGGGCGTCGACTTGCGGATCGCGCTGGAGCTGCTGGTCGGCCCGCTCTTCCACCGCTGGCTGACCCGCACCATGCCGCTGACCCACGCTTACGCGGACACCGTCGTCGACCTGACCCTCGGCGGCCTCGGCGGCGGCCTCGGCGGCGGCCTCGGCGGCGGCCTCGGCGGCGGCCTCGGCGGCGGGCTCGACAGCGGTCCCGGTGACGGTCCCGGTGACGGCCTCACCGGCGGTCCCGGCGTCAGCGAACGGTAGGCAGGGCGGCCCTGAGCAGCCTCGGGGCGTCCGTGATGATGCCGTCGCAGCCCAGCCGCAGCACCCGGTCGCGGTCCTTCACGGTGTTCACGGTGTGCGCCCACACCCGCGGTATGCCGGAGGCCACGGCCCGCCGCAGGTCCCGGGCGCGCGCCCGGTAGTCCACGTCCAGCGTCGTCACGAAGGTCCGCCAGTCCTCCGGCCGGTCCCCGCGCAGCTGCCGGGCCGAGCGCCACAGCTGCGCCAGCAGGCCCATCCGGTTCGCGACGCGGGCCAGCCACGGGTGGTTCGTGTTGACGAAGACGGACTCGGTGAGATGGCGGGCCCGTATCAAGCGGGCCAGTTTGTGGATGCTCGACGGGTCCTTGGCCTCCAGGAGCAGCACGGACCGGCCGCCGAACCGGTCCAGCACCTGGGCGACGGTCGGCGGGTGCTCGGCTCTCCTGGGGTGGCCCTTCCGGTGGTGAGCCTTGTCACGCTTGCCGTGGCCAGGCCCCGAGCCGCCCTTGGACCCGCCAACCGCGCCGGCCGCGCCGCCCTTGCCGCGCCGGAGCACGCCGGGCCGCAGCCGTACGGCCTTCCACTGCCGGGCGGTCAGCGCGCGCACCGGGCCCGTTCTGTCGGTCGTGCGGTCCAGGGTGGCGTCGTGCATCACCACGAGCGTCCCGTCCCGCAGCATCCGGGTGTCGAAGTCGAGGACCTGTGCGGTACGGCTCGCAAAGGCCGCCGCCAGCCCGGACATGCTGTTCTCGGGGGCTTCGAGCGCTCCGCCGCGGTGCGCCGTATAGGTGACCGGGGGCAGTGCCCCCGCCGTCACCGGGTGGCGGGCGAGGAAGACGGGGGTCCTCGCGGCGGCGGCGGTCTCCGGAGCTGTCGGGACCGCTGGGGCGGCCCCCGCCACCAGGAGTGCCAAGGTGAGCGCGCCCGTTATGAGAGGCTTTTTGGCCATAGACGACAGGCTAGGGGTAATTGCCCGGATATTCCCTGCGGTGGCGGTCCGATGGAGGGAAGCGCCCATGTACCCCGGATGTGGACACTGGCCACCTCAGGCGCAGGATGGTGGCAGCATTGAGCGGACAACGGTGAGGTGAGGGGATAGATGGAACGCAAAAGCAGGTTCTCCCAGTGGCTACGCCGACCGAGCAGCGGAACGGGCGGCGATACGGACACGGGGGCAGCGGCCGCGCAAGGCCGTGCGGACCTGCTGCTCGCCTCCGCTCGGGCCGGCTTCCCCCTCGCGCCCGCCGCCTATCCCTCCGGATACGGCTGTTCCTGCGACCGGGTCGGCTGTCCGACCCCCGGCCGGCACCCCATCTCCTTCGCCTGGCAGACCCATCAGGCCACCACCGACCCGGAGAAGGTCGGCTACTGGCTGCGCAGCCAGCCGCAGGCCAACTTCATCACCGCCACCGGCATCGCCCACGATGTGCTGGACGTCCCCGTCGAGGTGGGGCGCGTCGCGCTGGAGCGGCTGGAGGCCGCGGGTGTCGATGTGGGCCCGATCGCCGAGTCCGGTCCCGACCGGATGCTGTTCTTCACCGCCAGCCGCGGCACTCCGGACGACGAGGACGAGTGGTGGCCCTGCGAGCTGGACTGCCATCCCGAGACGATGGACGAGCACCCCGGACTGCGCTGGCACTGCCGGGGCAGCTATGTGCTCGTACCGCCCGCGGTACTGCCGGGTGACGGCGTCGTGGCCTGGCTCGCAGGACACGGTCCCGAGCGGCAGTTGCCCGACCCGCTGACCCTGCTGGAAACGCTGACCGACGCGTGCGCGCGGTTCGCGATCTCCGAGCCGGACCACGACTACGAGACGACGGCCTGGCCGACGGGGCGCTGAACCCCGCCCCTGAGCGCAACGGCCCCACCCCTCAGCGCAACGGCCTCGCCGCCCAGCTCAGCGGCCCGCCGCGCCCTGCCCCGTAACGCCCCGCCCCGTACCGAACGGCCCCGCCCGCGTGGCTAGGACCCGCGCGCCGCCGTGATGCCTTCGAGCCGGTTCAGGAACACCACTTGGCCGGCGCCCCCGGCGCCCCCGCTCCGTGGCGGGATGGTGACTGCCGCGTCCGAGACCCGTATGAACGTCACCGACTGCTTCGCCGTGCCCGTCATCATCGCTTCGACCTCCGGCTTGACCCGGAGCTTGAGGCCGCGCGCCGCCGTGTGCCGCTGGTGGTGCGTCGCGCTGAAGAAGGCCAGCGCCCCGCCGTCCGCGGTGCGCAGCGCCACCGGCGCGAACGTGTCGCCGCGCGCGGGCAGGTCGATGTACTGGTTCGAGGAGCCGGGCCGGTTGGCGAGCTTCGCGCGCCTGAGACGCTCCTGCGAGGTCTGCTGGCCGTCGGCGAAGAGCCCTCCCTCGCCGTCCTGAAGATACGAGGCGTACGCCCGGCTCAGCGCGTTCGGCGCGATCGCCAGGTCCGACTTCCGGCCGAGCGGTACGGGCTCGGCGTAACCCTCCGAGTCCGTCGCGAAGTCCGGCATCTCCTCGTTGCTCAGGAGCGAGAGGTAGGCGGCCTTCCACGGCGCGTCCGCGCTGTCCTTCCGGAAGACCAGCAGCCAGCGGTACTTGTCCACGTCACGGTTGCTGTCGGTGTCCGCGACGAAGAACTTCGGCCAGCCCGCCTGCCGCGGGATCGCGAAGCGCGCGTCGGTCAGCTCCAGCGGCGCGTAGTTCGGGTTGCCGCCGGGGCTGAGCGCGTGCGCCGACTTCAGCCGCCCCTGGTCGATCGCGCCGTACGGGCCGGTCTCGGTCGCGGCGATGAGGTTCGGATCGTGCGCGCGGCTCGCCGCGTTGTTGGCCTTGGTGAACTCGGTGAGGACCCGTCGGGCCTCAGGCTTCGTCACCGACGGGATGATCTCCCGTTCGCCGTGCACCGTCACGCAGCCCGTCAGCGTCAGCAGTGCTGCGGTCGCCAGGGCTGTGGACACCCGGAAGGGCAACCTGCGCGTCATCGTGCTCCTTCGGGGCGGCTGGGGTCGGCGCAACCTTACCGGGGGAGAAGAAGAACACGAGCGTGGGTACCAGATACAGCGCCCAGACGGCGACCTGCAACCAGGTCGGGTCAGCCTGGAAGTTGAACACGCCCTTGAGCAGCGTGCCGTACCAACTGTCCGGCGGGATCTGCGCGGTGATGTCGAACGCCTTGTTCGCCAGGCCCGGCAGGAAGCGCGCCTCCTGGAGGTCGTGGAAGCCGTACGCCAGCACGCCCGCCGCGACGATCACCAGCATCGCGCCGGTCCAGGTGAAGAACTTCGCCAGGTTGATCTTCAACGCGCCCCGGTAGAACAGCCAGCCCAGCAGCACCGCGGTGAGCAGCCCGAGCAGCGCGCCGACCAGCGGGCGCGCGCCGTCGTCGGTGGACTGCACCGCCGCCCAGATGAACAGCGCCGTCTCCAGGCCCTCGCGGCCGACCGCGAGGAAGGCGGTCAGCACCAGCGCGCCGGTGCCCATCGCGAGCGCGGCGTCCAGCTTGCCGTGCAGCTCGCGCTTGAGGTGCCGCGCGGTGCGCCGCATCCAGAAGACCATCCAGGTGACCAGCCCGACCGCGATGATCGACAGTGTGCCGCCCAGCAGCTCCTGCGCTTCAAAGGTCAGCGTCTGGGTGCCGAACTGCAGGATGAAGCCGAAGGCCAGGCTCAGCAGCACGGCCACGCCGATGCCGATCCAGACCGGCGGCAGCTTCTCCTTGCGGTCGGTCTTGACCAGGTAGGCGACGAGGATGCAGACGACCAGACTGGCCTCCAGGCCCTCGCGCAGGCCGATCAGATAGTTACCGAACACGGTTGATCACTGTCCTTCAGAGCTGTCGGCTTCGCCGGCCTTGTCGCCGCCCGGTCCTTCGAAGAGCTCACGGCCCCACCAGTCGCCCTTGTCCCGGACTCCCGGCGGGACGGCGAAAACCGCCGAACCCACGTGCTGGATGTACTCGTTGAGCGCGTCGCCGCGCGCCAGTTGCCGCTGCACCCGGACGAAGCCGGACCGTACGTCCCGCTGGTAGGCGAGGAAGAACAGCCCGGCGTCGAGCCGGCCGAGTCCGTCCGTGCCGTCCGTGAACGAGTAGCCGCGGCGCAGGATCTTCGTGCCGCTGTTGGTGTCCGGGTGGGCGAGCCGTACGTGCGCGGTGGGCAGCATCGCCCGCAGGTTCGGGGCGTCGTGCTCGGCCTGCTTGCCGTACGCGGCGCCCTCGCCCTTGTTGCGGCCGAAGATGTCCTCCTGCTCTTTGAGCGAGGTGCGGTCCCAGGTCTCGATGTGCATCCGGATGCGCCGCGCGACGAGGTAGGAGCCGCCCGTCATCCAGCCGGGGCCGTCCTTGCCGGGGACCCATACGTGCCGCGCGAGCGAGTCGGTGTCGGTGCCCGCGATGTTGCGGGTGCCGTCCTTGAAGCCGAACATATTGCGCGGCGTCTGCGCGTTGGGGGTGGTGGAGGACGTCTTGCCGAAGCCGAGCTGCGACCAGCGGATGGCGACCTTGCCGAAGCCGATCCTGGCGAGGTTGCGGATCGCGTGCACCGCGACCTGCGGGTCGTCGGCGCACGCCTGGACGCACAGGTCGCCGCCGCTGCGCGCCGCGTCGAGGTTGTCGCCGGGGAACTTCGGCAGGTCGATCAGGGCGTCCGGGCGGCGTGAGCCGATGCCGAACCGGTCCTTGCCCTTCTTGTCCTCGAAGAGGCCGGGGCCGATGCCGAAGGTGAGGGTGAGCCGGGACGGCGGCAGGCCCAGCGCCTCGCCGGTGTCGTCCGGCGGAGCCTCGTCGAGCCCGCCGACCGCGCCCTCGCCGACCGCGTGCCCCGCCGTCATCCGGGCCGCTGCCGCCGTCCACTCCTTGAGCAGATCGATCAGCGCGGCGCGGTCGTCGGTGGTGACGTCGAACGCGGCGAAGTGCAGCCGGTCCTGGACGGCGGTGGCGATGCCGGCCTGGTGGACGCCGTGGAAGGGCACGGCCGCGCTTCCGCTCGCCGCGGGCTGCGCGTCCTCGCCGGTGCGCAGCGCGGCGGCGGTGCCGCCGGCCACGACGGCGCCGAGCGCGAGCCCGGCGCCGCCCCAGCCGATCAGCGCGCGGCGCGAGGGCGCGGCGGCGGAACGGGTCGCCTGGGCGGCGGGGCCATCGCTCTTGCCGGCCGGACCGGTCGAGGCGGTGGGACCGGTCGAGCCAGTCGGACCGGTCGGGTCGGTCGAGACCGCCGGATCGGCGGGATCGATCGAGGCAGCCGGGTCAGTCGGGTCGGCCGGGTTGGTCAGATCGGTCGGATCGGCGGAACCGGTCGGACCGACCGGACCAGTGGAATCTGTCATTGGATCCCCCTACTTGGAGACGACTGCGGCGGCGAGCTTGGAGAGCGGCTCGGCGAGCGCGTTGACGCCGTCCGACAGCTCCTTGCGGTCCGTCTTGTCGACGGTGTCGTACGAGACGAAGCCCTCGCCCTTGCGGTAGCCGTCGAGCTGCTTCTGCAGCGCCGCGAACTCCTGGTCCAGGTCCTTGGCGAGCGCCGGCTCGTTCGAGGCGGCGACGGGCCGCAGCAACTGGTAGGACTTCCGCGCGCCTTCGAGGTTGGCCTGGAAGTCGACCAGGTCGGTGTGGCTGTAGCGCTCTTCCTCGCCGGTGACCTTGCCGGTGGCGACCTCGTCGAGCAGTTCCTTGGCGCCGTTCGCCATGGCGGTCGGGTTGATGTCCGCCGTGCCGACCCGCTTCTGCCAGCCCTTCAGGTCGGTGACGAGCAGGGCGGCCAGGTCCTTGTCCTTCTGGCCGATCTTCTTGTCCTGCCAGAGGGCCTTCTCCAGCCGGTGCCAGCCGGTCCACTTCTGGCCCTTCTCCAGGCCGTCGGCCCGGAAGTCGACCTTCGGGTCGATGTCGCCGAAGGACTCGGCGACCGGCTCGGTGCGCTCCCAGCCGATGCGCGAGGGCGCGTACGCCTTCTTGGCGGCGTCGAGGTCGCCCTTCTCGATCGCGGCGGCGAACACCTTGACCTTGGGGATCGTCTCGTCGGCCTGCGCCTGTGCGTAGGTGCGGTAGGCGGCGACGGCCTTGTCGAGCCGCGGGTCGGACTTCTTCGGCGCGCCCTTGCCGGTCGCCTTGACCGTCTGCCGGATGCCGTGGCCCTTCATGCCGGGCTTGCAGGCGATCTCGTACGAACCGGCCTTGATCTCGGCGGTGACGGTGGCCTTGGTGCCGGGGCCGATGTTCTCCCGCTCGGTGACGATCCGATCGCCCGGCGCGAAGACGTAGACCTCGGTGACCTTGGAGCCCTTGTTCTCGACCGCGAGCTTGACGTGACCGGCGGGGAACGCCTTCTTGGACACCGCGCACTTGTCGTCGGACGCGGTCACCTGGATGACGTCGGAGCCCTTGGCGTCGCTCTTCTCGGCGCAGCCGGACACGGCGGTGAGCGCCGCGACGGCAGCGATAGAGGCGGAGAGGCGGACGGCTCGCATAACGAACTCCAAGGATGCGTGAACAAAGAAGGCAATGGTGCAGGTGATGCAAGTGAGTACGAAGACTCAAAGCCCCGCCAGGATGACCAAATCGGTCAAGCCGGGCAAGAAGTCTGAATCGGGTTCGATGGGGACGACTCACTAAGGCCGCCCTAACTTACCTGAGGCTTACCTTAACGATTCCCTGGATGTCCCGTGATCCCGCTCTCACCGGCCGCTCTTTTGTATGCGGTTCGCGCGCGCGTGCCATCATTCAGCTGCCTCTGTGCGGATGCATAAGGGGAGAGGGTCATCTGGGGGGATGATGGTGCAAACCATGGCATTCAGCACGGCCTTACGCGAGCTGCGCGGCGCGCAGAAAACGTCGAAGGGCGTCTCGCTCTACTCACGTCACGTCAACCGGCCCGTCGGCCGGGTGCTCGCCGCGGGTGCGTACCGGCTGGGCATGACGCCGAATCAAGTCACGCTGGTCAGCGGCGCTTTCAGTTTCTCCGCGATCGCAGCCCTGATGCTGGCCCGGCCGTCCTGGCAGCTCGCGGTGCTCGTCTATCTCGCGCTCGCGGTCGGCTTCGCCTTCGACTCGGCGGACGGCCAGCTCGCGCGGCTGCGGAAGGAGAGCAGTCCGGCGGGGGAGTGGCTGGACCACGTCGTGGACTGCGCGAAGATCACCGCGATCCACGCCGCCGTACTGGTGTCCTTTTACCGATTCTTTAAACTGCCCGGGGACGGCTGGCTGCTGCTGCCGCTCGGATTCCAGTTCGCCGCGGTGCTGATCTTCTTCGGCGGCCTGCTCGCCGACAAGCTCAAGCCGAAGGCGGTGGTGACCGACGGGCGGCCCGTCCCGCCCCCGGCTCCCTCGCGGCTGCGCGCTGTCGCGCTGCTGCCGGTCGACTACGGCGTCTTCTGCGCCATCTTTCTGCTGCTGGGCAGTGAGCGGGTCTTCCTCGGCGGCTATCTGGCGCTGTTCGCGGTCAATATGCTCTTCCTGGTCGCGTTCATGGCGAAATGGTTCCGGGAGCTGGCAGCGATACGGCCTGTGTGACCGACGCGGGCTGCTGGGCCGGCGCGCTGAGCGTGTCGAGCGCGCGGCGCAGCTGGGTGCTGGAGGTGTGGACCGTATAGGGGAAGTAGACGACCTCGACGCCGACGGTGCGGAAGTCGCTTTCGAGCTTGGCCCCCTTGCCGGTGCCCCGCCAGTCGTCCCCCTTGAAGATCCGGTCGAAGCGGACCTGCTGCCAGGTCTCCAGCTTGTCCGGCACGGTCTCCACGAACGCGGCGTCCACGAAGCGGATGCTGCGGACGATCTCCAGCCGCTCGATCAGCGGAACCACCGGCGCGCGCCCCTTGGCCAGCTGCGCCATCTCATCCGAGACGACGCCCGCGACCAGGTAGTCGCACTGGCTGCGGGCGTGCCGAAGGATGTTGAGGTGGCCGACGTGAAAGAGGTCGTAGACCCCTGGTGCGTAGCCGACGGTGTGTGCCATGCGGTATCCCCCCACTCGCGGTGCGCCCCCCAGCGCACCAGAAACCACGACGATAGCCGTGCGCACCGGTCGAATGCGGTGAATTGCGAAAGCTCAACTGGCGGGGATCGACCGGATGTTGCGCCTATGAACAGCTAGGGTGGGGATTTGATCGACTCTGGGGGGAGGAGATGCGTCATGCCGGACTTCGGCGGTCGGCGTCTGCTGCTGGTATCCACCAATTACGCTCCTGAACAGGCTGGCATCGGTCCGTACGCGACACAGATCGCCGAACACTGGGCGGCCGACGGACTGACCGAGGTCAATGTGCTGGCGGGGATGCCGCACTACCCCGCCTGGCGCACCGACCCCGGCTACCGGGGCACGTGGCGCACGGCCGAGCTGCGCGGCGGGGTGCGCGTGCACCGCCGCCGGCACACCGTGCCGCCGCGGCAGACCGCCCTGCGGCGCGCGCTCTACGAGGCGTCGATCCTCGCCCACGGACTGGCCGTACCGCCCAGGATGGGGCCGCCCGACGCCGTCATCGCCCAACTTCCCAGCCTCGCGGGCGGTTTGATCGGCGCGCGAATAGCCGGGCGGCATCAGGTGCCGTACATCCCCATCGTCCAGGATTTGATGGGCGCCGCCGCCGCGCAGAGCGGCATCAGGGGCGGCGACCGGGCCGCCGCCGCCGCGGCCTCCGTCGAGGCGTACATCCTGGGCCGCGCCGAGCTGGTCGGCGTCATCCACGAATCGTTCGTCGACAAGGTTGCCGCGATGGGCGTGGACCGCGAGCGCATCCGGCTGGTGCCCAACTGGTCGCACGTGGCCCGTCCGACGCGCCCGCGCGCCGAGACGCGCGCCCGGCTCGGCTGGCGCGAGGACGAGATCGTGGTGCTGCACTCCGGCAACATGGGCCTCAAGCAGGGCCTGGAAATCCTGGTCGACGCCGCACGGCTGGCCCCGGACATCCGGTTCGTGCTGATGGGCGACGGCAACCAGCGCGCGCATCTGCGCTCGCTGGCCGGCTCGCTGCCCAACCTCGACTTCGCGGCCCCCGCCGACACGGACGACTTCCCCGAGGTGCTCGCCGCCGCCGACGCCCTCGCGGTCACCCAGCGGGCCTCCGTGCTGGACATGAGCATCCCCTCCAAGCTCACCTCGTACTTCGCCGCGGGCCGTCCCGTCGTCGCCTCGGTGGCAGCCGAGGGCGGCACGGCCGAGGAGGTACGGCGCTCCCAGGCGGGCGTGCTCGTCCCGCCGGAAGCCCCCGAAGAGCTCATCGCGGCGGTCCGTAAGCTTGCCGAAGACCCGCGCGCCGCAGCCGAGTTGGGGGCCTGCGGACCGGCGTACGTCGACGCCTGCCTCGGCAAGGAGGCGGGACTCGCCCGGATCGACGGGCTGCTCGACGAAGCGCTGGCACGGCGCGCACCGCACAGGGGGGCACATACATGACGGAACAACCGCACGCTGCGCAGCAGCCGCGGATCGCACAGCACACCCAGCACACCCAGCACGCGCAGGACGAACCGGACCTGCTGCGCGACCAGTTCCGGCAGCTGCTGCGCTACCGCGTGCTGCTGGTGTCGGGCGTGCTGCTCGGGCTGCTCGGCGGCGCCTGGATGGGGGTGACCGGCGCCGACGCCTACGTGGCGACCAGCGAGGTCACGGTCCGTTCGGCGACCGTCGACCCCTTCGCGCCCGGCGGCACCGCGCCCGACAAGCAGGTCAGCATCGGCTCCGAGCGGCAGACCGCGCTCAGCAACACGGTCGCCGCGCGCGCGGCCAACAGCCTGGGCGTCCCCGGCGACACCGAGAAGCTTCAGGCCGGCCTCCAGGTCACCAACCCGCCCAACACCCTCGTGCTGCGCTTCGCGTTCACCGCGACCTCGCCCAAGGCCGCGTCCGACCGGGCCAACGCCGTCACCAGGGCCTACCTCGACAACCGGCGCAAGCAGACCCAGTCGCTCATCGACAACATGGTCAAGGGCTACGAGAAGCAGCTCGCGCCGCTGGTCAAGCAGCGCAACGAGATCGCCGACGAGATCGCGGGCCTGAGCGACGGGCGGGCGCTGGACTCCACGCTCTCCCTCCAGTCCACGCTGATCGGCAAGATCTCCGAGCTGAACAGCAGCATCAGCAAGCTCAAGGCCCTCGACGCGACACCGGGCTTCGTGGTCCGCACCGCCGTGCCGCCCTCCGCGCCGGCCGGGCCCGGCCTGGTCATGACGCTGGGCATGGGCGCGGCCGTCGGCCTCGGCCTCGGACTGCTGGCCGCCTGGGTGCGGCTGGTCTTCGACCCCACCGTCCGCTCCGAGGGCGACGTGGTGCGCGCCCTGCGCGCGCCGGTGCTCGGCACGCTGCCGCGCTCCCGCCGCCGCCAGGACCCGAACGCGCTGCTCGCGGAGGGACGGCTCGCCGAGGAGTACCGCTCGGTGGCCTTCCGGCTCGCCTACGACCAGCGGTTCGCCGAGCGGCGGCGGCTGCTCGTGGTCGCCCCGCGCGGCAACAGCGAGACGGCCTCGGCGGTCTCCGTCAACCTCGCCGCGTCCTTCGTGGAGATGGGCCGCGAGGTGCTGCTCGTCGAGGCCGACCTGCGCACCCCGAGCCTGTCCGCCAAGCTGCGCTCCGCCGACGGCATCCGGCCCGGCTGGGCCCGCACCCCCGCGCGTGGCGACAACGGCTGGCCGACCGGGCTGCAAGTGCCCATCGACGCGGGGGAGTCGGGCGCGTTCGACCTGATCCCCGGCAGCCGGGTGCGCAATGTGGCCCGCGCGCTGACCTCCACCCCCGCGACCCAGCTCATCGATCACGCGGACGCGCCCGGCTCGGTCGTCGTCGTCCTCGCCCCCGCCGTCCTCTCCTACGCCGACGCCATCGCGCTGGCCGACCGGGTCGACGGGGTGCTGGTCGTCTGCGACCCCAAGGAGGTGCACCGCGACGACCTGGACCGGGTCCGCGAGCTGATCAGCGGCGCGGGCGGCTCGGTGCTCGGCGCGGTGCTGCACTCCAACGGCAGCGGCCCCAAGCGCGGCGCGACGGGCGCCCGGCGGCGCACGGGTTCCGAGGAGCCGACCGAGGACGACCGGCAGAAGAACGAACCGGCCGAGCCGGCGACGGCGGACGCGGCAGCGGACCCGGCAGCGGCCACGGCTGTGACTACGGCGGCGGCTCCGGCTCCGGCCGTGGACGACGGCGGCCCGGAGACGCTGGGCCTGCGGCTCGACGAGGCGGCGGAGCGGTCCTCGCGGTGAGCGCGGCGGACGGCGGTACGGGGTCCGGCGGCCCGGAGGGCAAGGGGTCCGGCGGCCCGGGCGGTACGGGGCCTGGCGGCCGCGCCGGCAAGGGGAGCAGCGACCCGGACGGCATGGGGCCTGGCGACCCGGACGGCAAGGGGAGCGGCGGCCCCGCAGCCGGCAAGCCCGGGCTGCGCACCCGCACCGCCATAGTCTGCTCGGTCGCCGACCAGGGGGTGGCCGCCCTCACCAACATCATCGTGCTGGTCGTGGCCGCCCGGCTGTCCAGCGCGGCCGGGTTCGCCGTCTTCTCCATGGTCTACATGATCTTCACGGTGCTGCTCGGCCTCGCCGTCTCGTACGTGGGCCAGGCGCTGGTCCTGGAACGCGGCGACGAGCCGGGCGGCGCGGCCGGCGCCGATACGGGGGCCGGCGAGGCGCGGCTGCTCGGCGCGTGCCGCTCCGCGGTGTCCTTCACCGCGCTGGCCTCGACGCTGATCGGCTTCGGCGCGGCGGCGGCGCTGTTCCTGGTCCCCGGCGACACCGCGCGCGGCCTCGCCGTGCTGGGCCTCGTACTGCCCATCGTCCTCACCCAGGACGGCATGCGGTACTGCTTCTCCACCCTGCGGCTGCCGCACCACGCGCTGACCAGCGACCTCGTACGGCTGGCCGTGGCGGTGCCCGCCCTCGCCCTCCAGCCGCACGGCGCGGGCCCCGCCCGCCTCGTCGCCGTCTGGGGCCTCTCCGCGCTGCCCGCCCTGCTGGTCGGCGCGGCGCTGCTCGCACCCCGGCTGCGCGGCGCTCCCCTCGACCTGCGGCGCTTCGTACGGCGCGGCCACCTCGGGCAGCGCTTCATCGTCGAGTTCGCCGTCGGCAACGCCTCCAGCCAGCTCGCCATCGTCGGACTCGGCCTGTTCGCCAACCAGTTGGCGGTCGGCGCGCTGCGCGGCGTCACGACCCTCTTCGGCCCGATGAACGTCCTGTTCAACTCCGCGACGGGCTTCGGCCCCCCGCTCCTCAACCGCGCGGGCGACGTACGGCGCAAGGTCCGCGCGACGGCGGCACTCGCCGGCACGCTGGCCCTGCTGGCCGCGCTCTGGGGCACCGTCCTGTACCTGCTCCCGGACCGCGTGGGCCGCCAACTGCTCGGCGACACCTGGCCCGCGGCCTCCCACCTGCTCCCCGCGAGCGGCACCCAGTACGCCTTCATGGCCCTGGGCACCTGCGCACTGCTGACGCTGCGCGTGCTGCGGCCCCGTACGACGCTGCCGATCCAGGTGGTCTTCTCGCTCGCCTCGGTCGCCTTCATGATCACCGGCTACGCGCTGGGCGGAGCGCTCGGCGCGGCGTGGGGACTGGGCCTCGGGTCGGCGCTCAAGGCGATTGCGGCGTGGACGCGGATCGCCTTTGTCCGGCGGGAGCTGATGGCGGCGGGGGAGCCCGGAGCGCCTACGCCGGTCGGGCGGATTCCGTGGCGTACGCGACGAAGTTCGCCCAAGCGGTCGGGGTGAGGGTGAGCGCAGGGCCCTGGGTTTGCTCGGAGTCGCGGACGTGGACGGTGTCTGGGCAGGTGGCGACCTCTACGCAGCTGTCGCCCTGTGAGCCGCTGTAGCTGGACTTGTGCCAGGTGAGGGCTACTTCGAGGCAGTGGTCGCCGTCCGACCCGCTGTAGCTGCTCTTGAACCAGGCAAGTTCACTGGTGCTCATAGCGCTCCTCGAATCCGCTCCATCAGGCTCACGGAATCCTCGAGGGTAAGAGCCCGTGAACGCATCTTGGCATATCGTTGGAGCATGATGCTGACCTCTTTTGGCTCGGAGATCAGCAGACTTCCGCGCTGGCCCTCGAAATACCCAACCATCGGTGATCGGAGCCCTCAGCGAGGTGCATGGGGCCGTTGATTCCGGCGTGTGACTCCTGGCGGAGAGGCATGATCTGGAGTTCGATGTTGTGTGCTCCGGTGAACCCAAGCAGGTGGCCAGTCCGAGTCCACCCAGAAATCCCCGTCACTGTACGTGTGTTCACGCAGCGCTTCAGCTCCACCCGGCTCGGCGCGCGCCTCGCCCGGCATCTGGCCCCGCACCGGCTCGATGTGTGGGGCTTCCCGTACGACTCCGTCCTGTCCGACTCCGCAGCGTCGATCGTCGCGGAACTCGCAGCCAACGCCGCCACGCATGGCCGGGTTCCGGGGCGGGACTTAGAGCTGCGGCTCGCGCTGCTGCCGGGGGCGCGGTATCCCGGAACGCTGCGGATCGAGGTGAGCGACACCCGCGCTGAGAGCCGGCCACCGGGCCCTGAGGGGGTCGCGCCGCCGTCGGACGACTCCGAGACGGGGCGCGGCCTGCTGCTCGTGAGCGCGCTCGCGACCCGCTGGACCGTCCTCGACCGGCACCCGGTCGGCAAGACCGTCCGCGCCGAGATTGACTTCCCG
Source organism: Streptomyces sp. H27-D2 (assembly GCF_035828615.1). Classification (NCBI taxonomy): domain Bacteria; kingdom Bacillati; phylum Actinomycetota; class Actinomycetes; order Kitasatosporales; family Streptomycetaceae; genus Streptomyces; species Streptomyces sp. H27-D2. The sequence continues at coordinate 18,057 of NZ_JAYMZR010000037.1, forward strand.
GCACCGCGTGTTGCGTAGCAGACACCGGGAGGTGGAGGACAGCGCCACTCCGCCGTGTCGCGCGAATTCGTCCGTGACGGGCCTCGGCGGCTCTCCGACATCACCTGAACCGGTCGGGATCGCAAATGCTCAGTGAGGCTTTCTCGTAACGCCTCGTCGCGGAGCGGTGCCGCTGCACGGCAGCGGCCGAGTCGTCGAAGGACGCCGAGATCGCCCGGCCGCGCAAGCAGGTCCGTGAGGTGGAGGACGTCCCTCCTGGCCGATCGGTTGCCCGCCGACCGTGTCGGCCGATGCTCCGATCGGCGCTGTCGCCCGCGTGGCTGACGGCGCGTCGGACCGTGAGGTGGTGCCCTGTGCGACTGGGGGGATCACACAACGGCAGGAGTTTCATGCGCACCGTACTGCTACGACGAGGGGCCAGAGTGGCGGCCGTCACCGCGCTCGCCTTCGCCACCGTGCTCGGCGGCGTGGCCACCGCCGACGGCGGTCACCACGACCATGCCCCGAAGCCGATCGAGGTCAGCATCGGCGCCTCGGGCATCGACGCCCCGGAGAGCGCCCCCGGCGGCCTGGCCGCCTTCCATGTCCGCACCGACGACCCGAAGGGCCGTCAGCTCCAGCTTTTCCGCCCGCACGCGGGGGTCTCGCTGGACACCGTCTTCGCCGACCTCACCAAGGCCGTCAGCAGCAAGGACCCGAAGCGGACCGCTAAGGGCATCTCGGCCTTCACCGACGAGGCGGAGGCGCTCGGCGGCGCCTTCGTCACCCCGGCGGTCCCGGAGACCTTCACCACCTCGATCACGGCCGGCCGGGTGGTCCTGCTCGACTTCACCGCTTTCTTCAAGGACCAGGCCCACCCGGTCTTCCGCACCCTGAATCTCCGCGGCGGGTCGGACGGGGACCTCGCGGAGTTCCCCGACAGCATCGTGATCACGCAGGAGACGGCAGCCGGCCCACGCTTCGACGTGAACGGCCTGCACAAGGCCAAGGACGCGATCCTGGTCCACAACGCCTCGGACGAGCTCCACGAGATGCAGCTCCAGCCCGTCGCGCCGGGTACCACGGATGCCAAGCTCAAGAAGTTCTTCGACAGCGCCGCGTCCGGCCCGCCGCCCTTCACCGGGCCCGCCCTCGGCCTCGGCGCCATCTCCCACGGCCGCACCGCGCTGCTGCGGGCTCACGGCCTGCCGCCCGGCACGTATGCGCTGCTCTGCTTCATCCCGGACGACAAGAAGGGCGTGCCGCATGCCTTCGAAGGCATGCACAAAGTCGTCGTGCTGAGCTGAGGCCGGCCTCTCGGCCGATCCGCGCCGAAACCGACGTTCACCCGGGCGGCGTAATGACAGTGACCAAGTCGCGTTGAGGGCGTTGAGGACGTGCCTCCCCCGCTATCGCGAGTGGTCGGCGAAACATACAAGAAGGAGAAAAGTTTCCATGTCCCGTTTCCTCAAGAGCGCCGCTCTCACCGCCGTGGCCGGTATGGCGATGTTCGGCTCCGCCGGTGTCGCTTCCGCTGACGCCGGCGCCGACGCTGCCGCCATCGGTTCCCCGGGCGTGCTGTCCGGCAATGTGGTCCAGGCCCCGATCCACATCCCGATCAACATCTGCGGCAACACCGTCAACATCGTCGGGCTGCTGAACCCGACGTTCGGCAACACCTGCATCAACTCCTCCGGCCACCACGGCAAGCAGCACCACGGCAAGCAGCACCACGGCAAGCAGCACCACGGCAAGCACGAGGGCCACCACGGCAAGCAGCACCACGGCAAGCACCACGGCCACCGCGGCTAGTAGTCCGCTCTGCCACGGACATCCCGCACCACCATGACTGCGGCCTCCCGCCTCTCGCGGGAGGCCGCAGTCATGTCAGGGGAAGCCGCGTGTGGCGCAGCAGACACCGTGAGCCGGAAGAGAGCGCCGCTCGGCCGTGTTGCGCCAAGCGGACCCCTTGCCTTCGGGCAGCGGTCCTCGCCCACGTACCGGCTTAGGAGAATTTCAGTGATATCCAGCGACTCCGCCGCCCGCGCGGCACAGGTTCTCTCCCGCCCGTTCTCGCTGGGCGGCCTCACCGTGCCGAACCGGGTCGCGATGGCGCCGATGACCCGCGAGTTCTCGCCAGGTGGCGTCCCCGGCGCGGATGTCGCGGACTACTACGCCCGCCGCGCGGCCGGCGGCGTCGGCCTGATCATCACCGAGGGCACCTACGTCGACCACGCCGCCGCCGGGACCAGCGCGAACGTCCCGCGCTTCCACGGCGCGGACGCGCTGGCCGGCTGGGGACGCGTCGTCGAGGCCGTGCACGCGGCGGGCGGCCGGATCATGCCGCAGCTGTGGCACGTCGGCATGGCCCGGGCCGTGGGCGCGCCGCCGTTCCCGGACGCCCCGCCGTCCGGCCCCTCCGGCGTCTCCCTCAGCGAGGGGCCCGAAGGCCACACCATGACGCAGCAGGACCTCGATGACGTCGTGGCGGCCTTCGCCGAGGGCGCCGCCGCCGCCGAACGCCTCGGATTCGACGGCATTGAGCTGCACGGCGCACACGGCTACCTGATCGACCAGTTCCTCTGGTCAGGCACCAACCGGCGCAGCGACGGCTACGGCGGCGACCTCGACGCCCGTACCCGCTTCGCCGTCGAGATCGTGGCCGCCTGCCGCGCCGCCGTCTCGGCCGGCTTCCCGATCCTGTTCCGGATGTCCCAGTGGAAGATGGGCAACTACGAGGCCCGCATCGCCGAGACGCCGGAGGAGCTGGACGCGATCGTCGACCCGCTCGCCGCGGCCGGCGTGGACGCCTTCCACTGCTCGACGCGCCGCTACTGGCTGCCCGAGTTCGAGGGCTCGGACCTCAACCTCGCCGGCTGGGTCAAGAAGCTCTCCGGCAAGCCCACGATCACCGTCGGGTCCGTCGGCCTCGACAAGGAGTTCATCGGGTCCTTCAAGGGTGAGCCGGCCGGTGTCAGCGGCATCGACGGGCTGCTGGACCGGCTGGAGCGCGACGAGTTCGACCTCGTCGCCGTCGGGCGCGCGCTGCTCGGCGACCCGCAGTGGGTCGCCAAGGTCCTCGACGGCCGCGACGGCGACCTCGTCCCGTTCGACGCGTCGATGCTGCGCTCGCTGAGCTGATCCGACCCGATCGGCCGGGCGCGGGGCGCTCCAGCAACGTGTGGAGTATTCGACAACTTGAAGTTGTCGAATACTCCACACGTGTAGTTTCCCCCGGCGCGAGCCGGCCGTTCGCGGTTAGCGCAACAACTTCCGATCGTCAGAGCGGAACGTCGTGACCAGCGCCAGACACACCAGCGCGATCCCGATCCGCCCCGTCGCCTGCAACAGCGACCCCCGCAGCAGGATGAACGAGTAGCCGGCGATCACCGGCACGACAATCGCCATCACACTGCCGGGCCGCGCCCCCACAATCGTGCGCAGCGCGTACCGGCGGTCGCCGCGCGCGGCGAGATAGCCCAGGCCGATGAATCCGCCGGTCATGCCCATGGAGCCGAAGTCGAGCCAGAGTTCGGACCAGAGGGGTGAGGAGAGGTTGGTGTTGTTGGTGCCCATCCACTCGCCGATCCGGATGCCGGTGTCGCGGGGCTTGTTCGGCCAGATGTTGCGCGGCACGAAGAAGAGGACCGCGCCGGACAGTTGGCGGCCGTAGGAGTGGCTGCTGCCGCCGCTGTCGACGTGGGTGATGGTGTTGGCGAACATCCCCATCTGGTCGTAGTCCTTGAGCGCCAGCGGCTCCAGCAGCGAAGTGGACTCGACGGGGCGGCGGCCGTCCTCGTCGTAGCGGAACTTGTCCATGAAGGGGAACAGGACCAGCGCGGCGATCACCCCGAGGGCGAGCGCCGAGCGGTACATCACCGGGCTCTTCGGGAAGGCCGTGAAGAGGGACGAGAACAGTACGGTCAGGAACCAGTAACGCGGGTTGGAGATCGGGTTGTTGACGATCCCGTTGAGCCCGAGCAGGCCGATCCACATCAGAATGGCGACCGGGCTGCGGCGGGCCGTGCGCGAGGTGACCAGCCAGCGGGTGAGGAAGAGCAGCGCGAGCAGCGGCGGTACGGTGCCGAAGCCGCGCAGGAACGCGGTGCCGGCCTGTGAGCCGGAATCGCGGATGCCGCTGGCCTCGATGCCCTCGGTGATCTCCTGGCGGCTGCTGAAGAAGACGGAGGGGCCGCCGAGTTTGACGATGAGCAGCGCGCCGGCCCCGTAGGCCAGCACCACCAGCAGATAGAGCCGGCGGCGGCTGACGGACGCCGTACGGGAGACCCGGCGGCGGCGCAGCGCCGGGCGGTGCCGGGCGAGCAGCGCGCCGACGTCGAAGGCGACGCAGCCGATGAGCACCAGCGCGGTGGCGAGGGTGAGATCCGCGCGCGGGCCGACGACCGGCGTCGGGACCTGGCCCAGGACGGCCTGCGCGAGCGGCGCGACGCCCATCGCGACGTACACGAACAGCCAGAAGGTGCCCTGGACGAGGCGGCGGCGGGCGGTGAGCACCATCGCGGAGAGCCGGGCCCCGGAGTAGCAGGTCAGGGCGAGTTGCAGCCAGTACGCCTCGTCGCGGACGCCCGCGCCGGGCTGGACGGTGACCATCAGCGGCAGGAACCCGACCAGGCCCAGCACCAGCGGGACGGCCAGCGCGCGGGACAGTACGGCGCGCGGCGCGGTGCTGTCCCGGGGGGCGGCGGCGGGCGGGCCGAGATCGGGCGGGCCGCCATCGGGCGGGCCGCCATCGGGCGGGCCGAGATCGCCGGAGGCGCCGCTCCGCGCCGTCGCGTTGTCCGCGTCCTGTATATCAACTGCCATGGTTCCCGCCCCCGTTAGGTCGTCGACCGACCCGTCCCCGTACCCCGCGTGCCCCTCCGGCAGTCTATAGATCGGGCTCCCCACCGGTCCGACCGAGGCTAATCTGACCGCACGGTCCGCCGGTCGGGGCCGTTGGGGGGAAATCATCTTGAGGGGGCTCACGTGAAGGTTCTGCATGTCGTCACGCTGCACACACCGGACCACGCGTTCGGCGGTCCGACCCGGGTCGCGCTGAATCTCTCGCGCGGCCTGCGGGCCCGCGGCGTCGAAGCGGCGCTGGTCACGCTCGGCGACGGCTTCGAGGGGCCGCTGCCCACCACGGTCGAGGGGGTGCCCGCCCGGCTGTTCCAGGCCCGGCACGTACTGGCCAGGTTCGAGGTCAGCGGCATCACGTCGGGCGCGATGCTGGCGCGGGCCCGGAAGCTGGTGATGTCGGCCGATGTGGTGCATGTGCACCTGATGCGGGATCTGATCACGCTGCCGATGGCGCTGATCGCGCTGAGTTGCGGGCGTCCGCTGGTGATCCAGACGCACGGCATGGTCGACCCGACCGAGAAGAAGGTCGCCAAGATCGTGGACGCGCTGGGCATCCGGCGGGTGCTGCGCAAGGCGGACGCGGTGCTGTGCCTGACGGACAAGGAGCGGGCCGACGTCGAGGCGGTCGTCGCGCCGGGGCGGCTGCGGCGCTCCGTACGGCTGGTGAACGGCGTCGCGCCGCAGGAGCGCGGCCCCTCGACGCGGGAGTCCCGCGCCGAGCGCCCGGCGACCGTGCTGTACCTGGCCAGGGTGCAGGCGGGCAAGCGCCCGGAGGACTTCGTCGCGGCCATCCCCGGCGTACTGGCGCAGCGCCCCGACACCCGCTTCCTGCTCGCCGGGCCCGACACCGGAGGGCTGGCCGCGACCCTCGAACTCGCCCGCGAACTGGGCGTGTCGGACTCCCTGGAGTACCTGGGCGCGCTCGACCGCGACGAGGTCTACGAGCAGCTGCGGCGCGCGGACGTCTACGTACTGCCCTCGATCCAGGAAGCGTTGGGTGTCTCCGCGCTGGAGGCCATGTCGGTGGGCACGCCGGTGGTGGTGACCAGGACCTGCGGCCTGGCCCCGGATGTGGCCGGCGCGGGCGCGGGCCGTGTCGTCGACAGCCGCCCTGACAGCGAAAACGACAACGGCCCGCGGATCGCACGGGCGGTGCTCGAACTGCTCGACCCCGCCGAGCACGAGAAGGCCTCGGACGCGGCCTGGCAGCTGATCCGCGACTCCTTCACCATCGACGCCGTCGTGGAGAAGCTGGCCGGGGTCTACGAGGAGGTCGCCGGCCGCGTCACGACGACGGCTGTTCGCGGGTCTTGAGCGCGATCTGCCAGCGGTAGAAGCTCATCGCGAGCGCGTAGTCGAAGCCCGCCCGGCCGTCGAGGAAGCCGCGCTTGTAGAGGTAGGCGTAGCCGAAGGAGACCAGCGGCTTGAAGGGCACCTTGTGGAAGAGCTGCCCCTGCCGGGTCTTGATCCGCCGGATCTCCTCCTTGACCTCCGGGTGGTGTTCGAGCCACGCCTCCCAGTCGGAGTAGCGGTTGTGCCGCTCGAACCAGGTGCGGACCGGGTCGAGGTCCTCGTGCTCGATGGCCGAGCTGAGGGTCGCGGACGACTCGGCCACCGGCTGGTAGTGGCCCTCCTGCTCGCCCATGCCGGGCGCGTCCAGGTCGCCCAGCTCCGGGAAGCGGCAGCGGGTGCGGTCCATCAGCGCGCGCTTGACGATGGTGTAGCCGTGCCGCAGCCGCTTGCCCGCGAACCAGTAGCCGAGCGGGATGTCGAAGGCCGCGACCGCGACCGGCCGGGCGAAGACCCGGCGCAGTTCGGCGATCAGCTCGCGGCTGGGGGTCTCGTCGCCGTCCAGGAAGAGCAGCCAGGGCGTCTCGGGGTGCACGTTGTCCAGGCACCACTGCTTCTTCTTGGGGTACTTGCCGTCCCACTCGTACGGGACGACCTCGGCGCCCAGCGCGGCGGCCAGCGCCTGGGTGTCGTCGGTGCTGTTCGAGTCGATGACGACGACGTGCTCGAACTGGCCGATGACCGACCTGACGGTGGTCTCGATGTTCTCGGCCTCGTTCTTCGTCGGTATCGCCACGACGATGGGGAGCTTCTTGGGCCCGCTCATCCGGTGCCTCCCTTTCCGCTCACTCCGGCTGCTTCCAGCAGGTACTTGTACTTCGGGCACAGGTGGGTCACCGCGTCGGCGGCGCCTTCCATCTCGTCGTCCCGGATCGCGCTGACGGCGGCTTTGCGGTCCTGCTTGGCGGTACGGGCGATCCGCTCGCACGTCTCGTTGCCGAGGTCGAGCACGGCCGCCGGGTCGTCGCCCTGGGGCACCCGGTCGGCGAGATACGTCTTCTGCTTCTTGGTGAACGAGCCCGTCGCCGGGGTCAGTCCGGAGCTGGGGACCGTCGGCCCGGCGGCGTTCGGGCCGGTGCCGCCCTTGCCGCCGGACTTCTTGTCGCCCTTGGCGGGCTTGTCTTCGGCGGGCTTCTTGTCGGCCCCCGCGGACGGCGTACTCGCCGGCGCGCTCGGGGAGGCCGCGGGCCTGCCGCTCGCGGCGGGGGTCCCGCTGTCCCGCTGCCCGTCGTCACTCGCACAGCCGGACAGCAGGGCCGCCGCCGCCGTCATGACGACGGCGGCGGCGGCCCAGCCCCGGGGTATCGGGTTGATCATCAGTCGGACCCCAAGGAGTAGTGCTGGGAGATCTGCGACGGGGACAGCACGCTCGGGTAGACCGCGGTCTCGTCGATCTGTCCGGCGAAGTAGTTGCTCGACGGGCGGCTCGGCCAGCTGCCGATGGTGTCGCCGCCGACGCGCCAGTAGCCGGTGTAGTTACGGCCCGAGGTGACGGTGAAGTCGCTCGCGCGCAGCGACCCGTCGACGTACAGCCGGATGCCGTTGTTGCCCTGGGTGGCGACGATGTGGTGCCACTGGCCGTCGTTCCAGCCGCGGCCGGTGCTGATGGTGCGGTTCCAGCCGCTGTTGACGCCGAAGATGAGACGGCCGTCATTGGTCATGTAGATGTGCTTGTCGACGGTGCCGCTGTTCTCCAGGAAGCGGTCGCCGAAGCCGATCAGCTTGCCGCCCGAGCCCGTCGTGGTCTTGAACCAGGTCTCCAGGCTGTACGCGGCGGGACGGGTGGTCTTGCGGTCGCTGTTGGTGTACTGGTTGCTGCCGTTGTACGTGATGGCGCTGCCGCCGGGGACGGCGGGCGGGGTGGCGCCGAGCAGCGGACCGTTGCGGTTGACGCCGTTGTTGTTCGTGCCGGAGGCGTCCGTCGCGAAGGAGCCGGACGCCTCGTCGAAGCGCCAGTAGAGGCTGGCGCCGTCGGCCTGCACCCGGTTCGGGTACGCCTCGGGCGATCCGGCCACGGTGGCGGTCTGGGTGAGCGACCGGGCGCTGGTGTTGGTGCCGTCACTGGCCGTGACCCGGTAGGAGTGGGTCGAGCCCGCGGCCACGTCGGTGTCGGTGTAGGTCAGCTGCGGGCGTGACCAGGGCAGCGAGTCGCCGCTGACGGTGCGCACCGGGGTGGCGGCGCCGTCCCGGTAGACCCGGTAGGTCAGATTGCTGTCGTCCAGGTCCAGGCTGGACTGCCAGCGGACCTGGATCTCGCCCGGCTTCGTGCTGGTGACGTTGACCTGCGGCACGGCGGGCGCGCCCGTGTCGGGGTCGCTCGCGTAGCGGGTCAGGCCCTGCTGGAGCCGGTTTCCGGTGGCACGGGTGAAGCCGCCGCCGACCCACATGTAGTCATTGCCGCCGACCGAGGAGGTCTGCAGGACGCGCGGGCCGACCTGCTCGCCGAGGCCGTCGTCGGTGTCCGGGAACCAGCCGAGCAGCTTGGGGTCGTTGACCGATTCCGCGAGCAGGTGCTTGCGCGGCTGATTCGGGAACTCGTCCATGCTGCCGCAGTCATGCGCGTGCGAGGCGCTGTAGAGCACGGACTTGTAGACCGCCAGGCCCTGGGTCGCGCCCAGGCAGGTGTCACGCCAGCGCTGGTTGAAGTCGCTGAGGTTCAGCGCGATGCGGCCGTCGAAGACGCCGCCCCCCGAGCCCTCGTTGGCGGTGTAGATGCCGGTCTCGTCGCTGGTGATGTCCTTGACCACCGAATTGCGCTCGATGAAGCCGAGCGGATAGTTCTTGACGACCGAGCCGCTGGTCGCGTTCACCACGGCCAGCGCGTGCGAGTCGGCGCCGTTGACGCGGAAGAAGTCGCCGCCGAGCACCACGTTCTGCCCATTCGGGGTGACCTCGATGGCCCGCCCCGGCTCATCGGCGTCAGCGGTCCACGGCTTGAGGGCGCCGGCGGTGGTGACCGCGCCGAAGCGCACCCGGTCCTGTCCCTCCACGGTGCTGAAGTCGCCGCCGAGGTAGACGGTGTCATCAGTGACCGCGAGCGCCCGCACGGTGGCGTTCACCGCGACCGGGAAACTCTTGGGCGAGCAGGTGGCTATGTCGATGGCCGCGACATTGCTGACCCCGACGCCGTTGACCGCGCCGAACGATCCACCCGCGTAGAGCGTCTTACGGTCCGGCGAGACGGCCAGCGCCCGCACCGTGGCGCTCCCGTCACCCGTGGTGAAGGACAGCTCGCAATTGGTCGGCGCGCCCGTCGCGGCGTGGAACGCGGCGAAGTTGACGGCTGAGCGCTCGCCGCTTCCGGGGGCGGACCCCGGAGGCCGTACGGTCGAGAAGGTGCCGCCGGCGAAGACCACACCCTCCGCTTCGGCCATCGCCCAGACGATGCCGTTGGTCTGCCAGGTCGAAAGGTCGTCGGCTGTCATCCCGACAGGCGGTGTGAGTGCGTTCGCCGGTGGCGCGGCGGCCACCCCCGCCCCCACCAAAGATGCCGCCGCCAAAATCAGCGCAGCGGTCAGTGACCCCATTGATCTCATGAGCCCCCCCAGGCCAAAAACGTGAACGACGGACCACCGGCCCGTCTGTGCTCGGCAGAGTAGGGCGTCCCGCAAACCCCGGTAACCCCGTTGGCCAAACCGATACCCGTACATCACTTGTTCGTTGCTCATCTGTCTATGCGCACGGTCGTGCCCGCCAACTCGGCCTCCAGCTTGGCCACATCGGCCTCGACCATGATCTTCGCCAGCTCGGCCCACTTCACCTCGGCCCGCCAGTCGAGCAGCGAGGCGGCCTTGCTCGGGTCGCCGATCAGCGCGTCGACTTCGCTGGGGCGCTCGTACTTGGGGTCGAAGCGCACATAGTCCGCCCAGTCGAGACCCGCCGCCTGGAAGGAGACCTCCAGGAACTCCCGCACCGAGCCGGCCTCACCGGTGGCCACCACATAGTCGTCCGGGGTGTCCCGTTGCAGCATCCGCCACATCGCCTCGACGTACTCGGGGGCGTACCCCCAGTCGCGGACCGCGTCCAGGTTGCCCATATAGAGCCGGTCCTGGAGCCCGGCCTTGATCCGGGCCACCGCGCGGGTGATCTTGCGGGTCACGAAGGTCTCACCGCGGCGCGGCGACTCGTGGTTGAACAGGATGCCGTTGACCGCGAACAGGTCGTACGCCTCGCGGTAGTTGACCGTCGCCCAGTAGCCGAAGACCTTGGCGCAGCCGTACGGGCTGCGCGGGTGGAAGGGCGTGCCCTCGTTCTGCGGCGGCGGCGTCGCGCCGAACATCTCCGACGAGGACGCCTGGTAGATGCGGGTGTCGATGCCGCTCGCCCGGATCGCCTCCAGCAGCCGCAGCGCGCCCATGCCCGTCACGTCCCCGGTGTAGAGCGGGGCGTCGAACGAGACCCGGACATGCGACTGCGCGCCGAGGTTGTAGACCTCGTCCGGTTGCAGGTCGCGCAGCAGGTTCACCAGCGCGACCCCGTCGGTCAGGTCCGCGTGGTGCAGCACCAGGCTGCGGTTCGGCTCCTGCGGGTCCTGGTAAATGTGGTCCAGCCGCTCGGTGTTGAACGAGGAGGACCGGCGCACCAATCCGTGCACCGTGTACCCCTTCGACATCAACAGCTCCGCGAGATACGAGCCGTCCTGGCCGGTCACACCGGTAATGAGCGCGCTCTTGCCCATGAGTCATCCCCCCCTCGGACGGGGCCGTCAAGCCCCGCTATCCATCCAGAAATCATGCTTTGAACAGCGATGGTGTAACTACGGGCCTATGAGCCCTGACAGAATCCGGTGCCATGACCTCAACGACCGAGCTTCTGCCGCCCAAGGCCCGAATATTCGTCGCGGGCCACCGCGGCCTCGTCGGGTCCGCGATCACCCGCCGTCTGAGCGCGGACGGCTACACGGTGCTCACCCGGGGCCGCGCCGAACTCGACCTGTGCGACGCGGCGGCCACCGGGCGATACCTCGCCGACACCCGCCCCGACGCCGTGGTGCTCGCCGCCGCCAAGGTCGGCGGCATCATGGCGAACAGCACGTACCCGGTGCAGTTCATCGAGGACAACCTGCGGATCCAGCTGAGCGTGATAGCCGGATCGCACGCGGCCGGCGTGGGCCGGCTGCTCTTCCTCGGGTCCTCGTGCATCTACCCCAAGCTCGCGCCGCAGCCGATCCGCGAGGACGCGCTGCTCACCGGCCCGTTGGAGCCGACCAACGAGCCGTACGCCCTCGCCAAGATCGCCGGGATCGTGCAGATCCAGTCCTACCGGCGGCAGTACGGAGCCGCCTACATCTCCGCGATGCCGACCAACCTCTACGGCCCCGGAGACAACTTCGACCTGGAGACCTCGCACGTCCTGCCCGCGCTGATCCGCCGCTTCCACGAGGCCAAGCGCGACGGGCGCGAGCAGGTCGTGCTGTGGGGCAGCGGCACGCCGCGCAGGGAGTTCCTGCACGTCGACGACCTCGCCGCCGCCTGCGCGCTGCTGTTGCGGCGCTACGACGGCGACGAGCCGGTCAACGTCGGCTGCGGCAGCGACCTGACCATCCGTGAACTCGCCGAGACGGTACGGCGGGTGGTCGGTTTCGCCGGCGAGATCTCGTTCGACACCTCGAAGCCCGACGGCACGCCCCGCAAACTGCTGGACGTGTCGCGGATGTCCGGCCTCGGCTGGAAGCCGGACATCGCGCTGACCGAAGGAGTGCGCGACACCTACGAGTCGTGGCTCGCCGGGATGCGCTGAGCACACACTCACCCCTAGTACGCCCCGCGACCGTCGACGACGGCGCGGAGCGTACGGGCGAGCACGTCCAGGTCGCCGGTGAACGACCAGTTGTCCGCGTACCGCAGATCCAGGGCCACGCTCTCGTCCCAGGACAGGTCGGAGCGCCCGCTGATCTGCCACAGCCCGGTCACCCCGGGCTTGACCGACAGCCGTCGCAGCTCGACCTCGTCGTACTGGGCGACCTCCTCGGGCAGCGGCGGACGCGGCCCGACCAGCGACATATGGCCGCGCAGCACATTGAGCAGCTGCGGCAGCTCGTCCAGCGAACTGCGGCGCAGGAAGCGGCCGACCCGGGTCACCCGCGGGTCGTGCCGGATCTTGAACAGCGGCCCGTCCTGCTCGTTGGCGCTCGCGAGCTCGGCGCGCCTGCGCTCCGCGTCCACCACCATCGTGCGGAACTTCCACATGGTGAACGGGGCGCCGTCCTGGCCGACCCGGACCTGCCGGTGGAAGACCGGCCCGTTCGAACCGAACCGGATCGCTGCCGCGAGCAGCCCGAACAGCGGTGCCAGCAGCACCAGTCCGAGCCCGGCGGACGCCCGGTCCAGGGCGGCCTTGAGCACGACGTGCGTGCCGTGCCGGGTGGGCGGGGCGATGTGCAGCAGGGACAGCCCGGCGGTCGTCGCCACCTGCACCCGCCGCATCGAGACGTCGTTCAGCCCCGGCGCCACCGCGAGCGGCAGCCCCGCGTCGTGCAGCGCCCAGGAGAGCTTGCGCAGCCGCTCGCCGGTCATCCGCGGGCCTGGTGCGACGAGCACCAGCTCCGCTCCGTGCTGACCGGCCGCCGCGAGCACCGGCCCCCAGTCCTCGCTGGAGGCGGCCGGCGGGGCGCTGCCCAGCCGGGTCAGCGCGGGCACGCCGGAGGCGATGGCCGCGTCGCCCACCGGGACGACGCCGATCACCACATAGGCGTGATCGGTCCTCCCGGCGAGGTGCTCGACCACGTCGTCGGCGGTGCCCGGCTCCCCGACCACCAGCACTCGGTGCACCGACTGGGCTTCCCTGCGCTGTGCGGTCAAATGACGATGCGTCAGCTTGCGGCAGGCCGTGGCCAGCAGCAGCGCGGGCGCGACCGCCAGCAGTGCGAGCAGCACTTCGGAACGCTCGTCGACGACGGCGCGCAGCACGCCCAGCACCCCGAGCAGGGTCAGCCAGTCGCGCAGCACCGGCGCCACCGACCGCGACTCGCCCAGGACTTGGGTCGGGTAGCGGCGGTGAGCGGCTCTTATGGTCAGCCAGACAGCGCCGGCGGTGAGCGCCGCCAGCCGCGGATAGGGCTGACGGGTGGTTTCGAAAACGAGAAAGACGGGCAGTGCGATACCGAGGATGTCGGTGGCCACAGCCACCGGTAGGTACCACGTCGCCTTGTCGCTTCGCCCGCGCGGAACAGTCTTCCGCTCGGATAACGGGTGAAGAACATTGGATTCAGGCATACCGACACGCCGCATGGACCCCCCTGGCACATCGCGACCGAATTAGCGCACCCACTGCTTCCCCAAGCGGTGGTGCGCAACAGTTCGGGTGACGCTATGTCAAACAGCTGTGCGCCCGCTGCGGTTTGCCGAAGTTTGCGGGGGCATCTTCCACAGGTTCACCTTCGGGCGCTGGTGGTACGGCATTCACGCACGACACGGTGTGACCAGGATCTCGCCGGTCCTGGGGTGTGGGACCACGTCGACGGGCTGCCGGTAGACGTGGGACAGGAGTTGCCGCGACGTACGCCTCGGGGCGTGCGTACTGAACCCGTACGCCCCGAGGTCGTACACCCAGCCCTGTCGCGGGACGCACTGAGGCCCGTACCGGCATCACGCCGGTACGGGCCTCAGGTCACGCGCCGGAGCTCATCGCCGGAGGGCGCGCGCGCCGCCGCCCGCGCGCCGTCAGGCGCTCAGCGGGAACTCCGCGCCCAGGCCCTGGAAGACGGCGGTGTTCATCGCGTAGGCGCGCTTGCACTCGTCCACCACCCGCTTCTTCTCCAGGTCGTCGAGCGGCAGCGCGTCCAGCAGCTCCCGGTACTCCCGCTTGAAGGCGGCCGGGTTGGCCATGTCGGTGAAGACGTAGAACCGGACCCCGTCGCCCTTGCGCTCGAAGCCCCAGGTCTTCTCGGCCGTGCCGCGGATGATCTGGCCGCCGGCGAGGTCGCCGAGGTAGCGGGTGTAGTGGTGGGCGACATAGCCGCCGGGCCAGTCGCGGGCGCACTCGGCTATGCGGCCGGCGTAGGCCGCGGTGGCGGGCAGCGGCTCCAGGTCAGTACGCCAGTCGGGACCGCGCAGATGGGCGAGGTCCCGTTCCAGAGCCTCGACGCGAGGCAGCTCGGGCCGCAGGAAGGGGCCGGCGACCGGGTCGTCGGCTAGCTTCGCGCCGGCGCCCTCCAGGGCCCGGTAGACGAACCACAACTGCTCGGTGTAGCGGGCGTACGCGTCCACCCCGAGCCTGCCGCCGAGCATGTCGCTCATGAACGTCGCGTTCTGCGCCTGGGTGTGCTGCTCCTGCGAGGCGGTGCGGATGAGCTGGGAGAAGGACGTCGGGCTGGATGCGTCCAAGGCGGGCCTCCGGGGACCGGTGGGTCGGGAAAGAGCGTGCAGCGGACGGCAGTGCCGTGAATCCCGCCGCCGCCGCCGATTCTTCCTACTTAGGCTTACCTAAGTCAACTCTTTCCCGACGCCGCGTCGGTAAAACCTGAAGGGGTCGTAAACCCTAGGGGAGGGTGAGAATCTCCGCACCCGTGTCCGTGACCACGAGAGTGTGCTCGAACTGGGCCGTCCGCTTGCCGTCCTTGGTGACCACGGTCCAGCCGTCGTCCCACTGGCCGTAGTCGTAGCCGCCCAGGGTCAGCATCGGCTCGATGGTGAAGGTCATGCCCTTCTTGATCACGGTGGTCGCGTGCGGGCTGTCGTAGTGCGGGACGATCAGGCCGGAGTGGAAGGCCGTGTTGATCCCGTGCCCGGTGAAGTCACGCACGACGCCGTAGCCAAAGCGCTTGGCGTACGACTCGATGACCCGGCCGATGACGTTGATCTGGCGGCCCGGCTTGACCGCCTTGATGGCGCGGTTCAGCGACTCACGGGTCCGCTCGACCAGCAGCCGGGACTCGTCCGCCGCCTCGCCGCACAGGTAGGTGGCGTTGGTGTCGCCGTGCACGCCGCCGATGAAGGCGGTGACGTCGAGGTTCACGATGTCGCCGTCGCGCAGGACGGTGGAGTCCGGAATGCCGTGGCAGATGACCTCGTTGACCGAGGTGCACAGGGACTTGGGGTAGCGGCGGTAACCGAGCGTGGAGGGATAGGCGCCGTGATCGCACATGTAGTCGTGGGCGACCCGGTCCAGTTCGTCCGTGGTCACCCCCGGTGCGATGCGCAGGGCCGCCTCCTCCATCGCCTGCGCGGCGATCCGGCCGGCGAACCGCATCCGCTCGATGGTTTCGGCGTCCTGCACCGCCGGTCCCTCGTACGGGGTCGGTGCGTCCTTGCCCACATACTCGGGGCGCGGGATCGAAGCGGGTACATGACGGGTGGGGGACAGCGTCCCCGGTGCGAGAAGCGACTGGCCAGACATGCCAGCGAGTGTATCCGTGGCGCTTCGGGCAGCATGGCGTCAGAGGACGCACGGACGAGACGCACGGACGAGAAGGAGCACATGATGGCGCTGTTCAAGCGCAGGACGGTCGGCAAGCCCGGCGAGTGGTACTACTGCCTGGAGCATCACCGGGTCGAGGAGGGTCCGCAGTGTCGCGCCGCCGACCGCTTCGGCCCCTACGCCAGCCAGGCGGACGCCGAGCAGGCGATGCGGACGGCGGCGGAGCGCAATCTCGAATGGGAGACCGACCCGCGCTGGCACGACCCGCAGAAGGGGACCAGGGGCACCGGAAACAAGACGGAGGAGTGACCTCGGAGGCCTCTGCCGCGGGTCGCCACGAGACGGAAGTCACCACGAGCGGGAGCCGACCGCCGGGCAGGGGCCGACCGCCGGGCAGGGGCCAATCACCGGGCAGAGGCTGACCGCCGGGCAGAGGCTGACCACCGGGCAGAAACTGACCACCGGGCAGAGGCCGATCACCGGGCAGAAACTGACCACCGGAGACCGACCGCCCGGCAAGGGACCGCTACCAGGACGTCTCGCGGACCGTGGCCCCGTCCTGCGGCGTGGTGGTGGCGGTGATCTCCGACTTCCGCCGGTCGCCCGAGAAGGTCACCTCCAGCGTGTCCGGGTCGCTCTGCGCCGTCCGTACCGTGAAACCGCGCTCCGGCACCGCCGAGACCAGGCAGACGCCGTTGCTCCCGAAGCGTACGGAGGCGTGGCCGCCGGCCGACTGGATGGTCTGCACCCCGGAGCCGCCCGCCCCGCAGTCGGTGAAATCGCCGGCCGTCCCGGCGTTCTCCGCTGACCCGCCGGCCCCCGCTGACCCGCCCGCGCCCTGGTCGCCGCCCGCGTCGGACGTGCTCTTCGAGGGCTTCGGCGTACGGGTGGACGGGCTCGGAGTGGGGGAGGGACGCGGCGAAGGCGGTGCGGAGGTGGGGGTTCCGGTTTTCGCCGGGCGGCTCGGCTTCGGCGACCGCGTCGACTTCGCGATCCCGGACGCACGCGTCGCGAACACGGTCGGAGCCGAACGGGCCACCGGCGGGGTCGGCTTGGTCGAACCCACCACGAAATGGACGGTCAGGACGACCGCCGTGACGCTGACCGCGGTGCAGGACAGCCATATGAGCAGGTAGCGCAGGTACCGGGACACGACACCATACTGACCGACCGACTACCGTGCTGGCCCATGGCCTCCGTGCTCCTCGTCGAGGACGACCCCCTGATACGCGCCGCGCTGATCGATGTGCTCTCCGCACACGGCCATGTGGTGCGCAGCGCCGCGCTCGGCTTCGAGGCGCTGCGCGAAGTCACCCAGCAACCGCCGGACGTCGTGGTGCTGGACCTGGGGCTGCCCGATCTGGACGGCACCGACGTGCTGCGGATGCTGCGCGGCATCTCCCGGGTGCCGGTCGTCGTCGCCACCGCGCGCGACGACGACGCCGAAGTCATCAAACTGCTCAACGCGGGCGCGGACGACTACATCGTCAAGCCCTTCTCCGGCGGCCAGCTCGCCGCCCGGCTCGGCGCGGTGCTGCGCCGCAGCGCCCCCGCCGACCCGTACCCGGGAGGCGGCCCGTATCAGCCCGGCGGCCCCTACCCGTCCCGCGGCGAGCACGCGGGCGCTCCCGGTGCGGGGCCCGGCGAGGCCCCGCCGCAGCCGACGACGCTCCAGGTCGGCGAGTTGGTCGTGGACCCGAGGGCGCGCAGCGCCCGGCTGGCCGGGCGGGAGCTGCGGCTGACCCGGCGGGAGTTCGACCTGCTCGCCTATCTGGCCGCCCACGCCGACCAGGTCGTCTCGCGGCGACGGCTGCTGGCCGACGTCTGGCGGCAGCCGTACGTGGAGGACCAGACCATCGACGTCCATCTGTCCGCGCTGCGCCGCAAACTCGGCGAGCGGCCCGCGCAGCCGCGCTATCTGCACACCGTGCGCGGCATCGGCATCAAGCTGGTGGCGCCGCGATGAGACGCGCGCTCGCGGGCGTCGCGCTCGCGGTGACCTCGATGGTCGCGCTGTCCTTCCTGATCCCGCTCGCGCTGCTCGTCCAGTCCGAGGCGCGGGGCCGCACCACCACCGAGGCCGAGCAGCGGGCCGCCGCGCTGGCCCCCGTACTGGCGCTGACCACCAAGCCCGCCGACGTCCAGCAGGCCGTCGCCGGACTCGGCCCGGGGGACCGGCTGGGGGTGCACCTCCCGGACGGCGACGTCATCGGCGCGGAACACGCCCCGGCCGGCGCGCTGGCCCGCGCGGAGCGCGAGCGGGAGACGCTCGCGCTCGACACCGACAGCGGCTGGGTCTACCTCCAGCCGGTGATCCTGGCGCAGAACCGGGTCGCGGTGGTCGAGGCGTTCGTGCCGCGCGCGGACCTCACCCGCGGAGTGGGCCTGTCCTGGGGCGTGATGTCGCTGCTGGCGCTGGGCCTGGTCGCCGGGTCCGTGCTGGTCGCGGACCGGCTGGGGGCGCGGGTCGTGCGCTCCTCCAAGACCCTCTCGCGCGCCTCGAACGCGCTGGGCGCGGGCGATCTGGAGATCCGGGTCGAGCCCGCCGGGCCACCGGAGCTGAAGGAGGCCGGTGCGGCGTTCAACTCGATGGCCGACCGGGTGGTCCAACTGCTCGCGATGGAACGGGAACTGGTCGCCGACCTCTCGCACCGGCTGCGCACCCCGCTGACCGCGCTGCACCTGGAGGCGGAACGGATGGGCTCCGCGCCGGGCGCGGACCGCATCACGGCGGCGATCACCCACCTGGAGACCGAGCTGGACTCGATCATCTCGGCCGCGCGGATGCCGCTGGCGGTGGGCGCGCTGGGCGGCGCACCGGGGGCGGCCGGCTCCCCGGCAACGCGCCGGGACGCTCCGAACAGCTCCGGCCCGCAGGGCGCGGCCGAGCAGAGCGAGCTGTCCGAAGTGTCCGAACTGGTACGGCTGCGGGTGGACTTCTGGTCCGTACTGGCTGCTCAGCAGGGCCGCGACTGCCGCCTCGTGGCGACCGCCGAGCCGACCCCGGTGCTGCTGGCGCACGACGATCTCGCCGCGGTCGTCGACGCCCTCATCGGCAACGTCTTCCAGCACACCGGCCAGGGGACGGCCTTCGCCGTACGGGTCGAACGGACCGCCCAGTCCGTGGTGTTGACGGTGGACGACGCGGGCCCTGGCATCGACGACCCGCAGCGCGCGCTCGCGCGCGGCGTCAGCGTGGGCGGATCGACCGGCCTCGGCCTGGACATCGCCGACCGGGCCGCCCGCGCGACCAGGGGGCGGGTGCGGATCACCCGGGGGCCGCTGGGCGGGGCCAGGGTGGAGGTCACCTTGGGCCTGGCCGCCGAGCCGAAGCGGGGCCTGGCCCGCGCGGCACGCCGGGGACGGCGGCGCGACAGGGCGGCGGCGGGCGGGGAGCGGTGAGCGGGGCCCCGGCGCGGGGGAATCCACGAGGAAGCGGGGGTGGCGGGCCGGGAGGTGCCTGGGCTCGGACAGGGCTTGGGCTCGGACAGGGCCTACCTCTCCGTCGCGAAGTCCTGCGTCCACCACGGGCCGCCGTCACCGCGGTGCACGCCCACGCCCAGATCGCGGTAGTCGCAGTTCAGGATGTTCGCCCGGTGCCCCGGGCTCTTCATCCAGCTGTCCATGACCGACTCGGCGCTCGTCTGGCCGCGCGCGATGTTCTCGCCGACCGCCGACCAGGTGAAACCGACCCGCTTCACCCGCTCGGGCAGCTCCACCCCGTCCGGGCCGGTGTGCGAGAGCTCGCCGGTGGCCGCCATGGAGTCGGTGTAGCTCTGCGCGGCCCTGTTGAGACGGGCGTCAGCGCTGAGCGGGCGGCAACCCGCCGTGGCCCGCTCTTTGTTGACCAGCTGGAGTATTCGCGCCACCTCGCCGGTCGCGACGGGGGCGGCGGCCGGGGCCGCCTTGGTCGTACGGCGCGGCGGGGCGACCGGCTTCGTACGCTTCGGGGGCGTGCTCGGGGCCGCGTTCCGGGTCGCGGAAGCGGACTTCTTCGCGGCGGTCGGCTTCGTGGAGGATCGTGAGGGCGAGGCGGAGGCGGAGGGCGATGATGTGCGCGTCGCCTCCTCGGCCATGGGGGACGCCGAGGAAGCGACGCGGTTCGCGGCGGTCCGTGTCGTCCGCGCGGCCGGCGACGAATCGTCCGGCATGGCGATGGCGACACCCGCACCCGCCACCACGGTGAGCGCTCCTGCCGCCAGTACGAGCTTGCGTACCGGCAAGGAGCGGCGTCTGCCGTGGCGGGAACTGTTGGAGCTCATGGTGAAGGAACCTCCGGGCGCGACGGTCCGACGACCGGGGCGCGCCGGCCGTACGGGGGTGGGGGCGGCGGCCCGAAGTGGACCGGCTGCTTCGACTCTATGTGCGAGGCGGCGGCCGATCGTCCGTAGCGAGAGATCTTCAAGAACCCATAAGACTTCCCTCATAAAGGCTTCGGCATAAAGGCGTTCGAGCGGGGGCGATCCCCGGCTCAGTCCCCACGCCGGTCCCCGACCCGATACCTGCCCCGGCCCCCGCCTTCGGTCACCAGCGGACGGGCGGCGGTGCGGTCAACTGCTCGGCGATCCAGGACAGTCGGTCCTTGAAACGCCGCCGGCCGCCGACCGCCGGCAGGCTGTTCTCGCCCGCGGCGGCGCTGACCAGATGCTGCACGACGTCGAGGTCGAGATCGGGCCCAGGCGGCACCGCGAGCGCGTCGTGCGCGAGGGAGTGGAGGTCGGGGCAGCTTCCGGCGGGTGAGCCGTCCATCGCGAGCACCGTCGCCCCGCCGCGCCGCGCGTCGTGCACCCGCTCCAACAGGCCCTCGCCGAGCCGTTCGGGGGTGACCACGAGCAGCGTGTCCCCGCGCTTCGCCGCCGCCAGCCGCCCCAGCCCGACGCCCAGATGCGCCGGCACGCCGGAGCCGGTCGCGACGCGGTGCCGCACGAGCGTGGGCGACAGCTCGGGCAGCCCCGACCAGGCCGCCTCGTCGTCGAGATGCGCGGCCAGATGCCACGGCTCGTACGTCCGGCTGCCGACCAGCAGCAGCCCGCCGCCGTGCGGCGCGAGTGAAGCGCGCAGCGACCCGGCGAAACGGCGGGTGGCCTGCAACCACTCGGTCCCGGCGAGCACTTCGCGCAGCAGCGCGACCCGTACGGCGTCCATGGGGGCATCCTGCCGCACGCCCGGGGCGCGGCCCAGGGGCCGGCCGGTCCGTCACCCGTACGGGAGCGGGGACGGGATGGACCGCGCCGCCCGGTGGACGCGCCCGTGTCCGCTGTTCGGGTTCCATGCCTTGACGCTCCCCTGGCCCCTCCCTATGGTCGCCACAGGACAAGGGACGTCCTACGTCCGGTTCGTCGAGGCTTGGGGGTCGGGCCGTGGCTCACGGGAATGTCGCGTACGAGAAGGTGCCGTACGCGAGCGGGGCGTACGAGAACTCCGTGCCGTTCCGGGCGGGAGCCGACCGGTACGCGAGCTTCCGTATCCCGGCGGTGGTCCTGAGCCGGGACGGGGCGACGCTGCTGGCGTTCGCCGAGGGCCGCCTCGGGTCGGCGTCCGACACCGGGAACATCGACATCGTGCTCAAGCGGTCCACCGACGGCGGGCTCAGCTGGGGCCCGCTGAGCGTGGTCGCGCAGAACGGCCCGGACACGGTGGGCAACCCCGCCCCGGTGGTGCTGGAGAGCGGCCGGGTTGTGCTGCCGCAGGTGCGCAATGCCGCCGTCGCGACCGAGCAGCGCATCCTGCGCGGGGAGGTGTCGGCGGCCGACGGGCGGCGGGTGTGGGTGCAGCACAGCGATGACGACGGCGAGAGCTGGAGCGAGCCCCGCGAGATCACCGCGACGACCAAGATGGCCGGCTGGCGCTGGTACGCCACCACCCCCGGCCACGCGATGCGGCTGCGGCACGGCCCGTGCGCCGGGCGGATCGTGGTGCCCGCCAACCACACCATCGCGCCGACCGGCGCGGACAACGGCACCGAGGCCAAGTACAACAGCGGGCACTCCATCTACAGCGACGACGACGGCGAGAGCTGGCGCATCGGCTATCTGGACGAGAACCCCAACGGCTACGTCAACGTCAACGAGACGACCGGCGCCGAACTGCCCGACGGGCGGATCTACTTCAACACCCGCAACGACGCCACCTCGCCCGGGCGCCGGGCCGACGCCTACTCCGCCGACGGCGGGCTGACCCTGGTGAAACCGTTCCGCCCGCAGGCCGGGCTCGTCGGGCCCGTCGTCGAGGGCAGCGTGCTGCACCTCGGCGAGCCGGACGAGCCCGACGTGCTGCTCTTCGCCGGACCCGCCGACCCGGAGTTCCGGGCGCTGATGACCGTACGGGCCAGCCGCGACCGGGGGCTGACCTGGCGGGTCGCACACACCGCGAGCGGGCTTCCGGCCGCCTACTCCGATCTCGTACGGATCGACGCGGACACCGTCGGACTGCTCTACGAGACGGGCGACTTCAGCGCGTACTCGACCATCGCCTTCCGGCGGATTCCCGTGCAGGAGCTGCTATGACGCCGTCCCCAGCCCTACCCGCCCCGCTCCGTCGCTCCGTGCTCGGCGCGGGCGCCGCCGTCGCCGCCGGAATCGCGCTCGCCGGCTGCGGTGACTCCGGCGACGACAAGAGCGGCGGCAGGAGCGGCAAGCCCGAAGGGCGCAAACGCAAGAAGGGCCAGAAGATCACCCTGACCTTCTGGTCCTGGGTGCCGGGCATCGACAAGCCGGTGGACCTGTGGAACAGCCGGCACCCCGAGGTCCAGATCAAGCTGGAGAAGGTCTCGGCGGTCAACGGCGCGCAGTACGCGAAGATGCACGCGGCCATCAAGGCGGGCGACCCGCCGGACCTCGGCCAGATCGAGTACGCGATCGTGCCGAGCTTCCTGCTCGACGGCGGGCTCCTCGACCTCGCGAAGCACGGCGCGAGCCGGCAGAAGGGCAAGTTCGTCGGCTGGCAGTGGGGACAGTCCGTCTTCGGCGACGCGGTCTACGCGATCCCGCAGGACTCCGGGCCGATGGGGCTCTTCCTCCGCCAGGACCTGCTCGACCGCTGGAACATCGAGACCCCGGCGACCTGGGACGACTACGAGGCCGCGGCCAAGGCGGTCCGTAAGAAGGGCGCCTACCTGGAGACCTTCTCGGCGACCAACGGCAACCGCTTCGCCGGCCTCGCCTGGCAGGCCGGAGCCCGCTGGTTCGGCACCCAGGGCGACACCTGGACCGTCAGCATCGACGACGACGCCACCCGCCGGGTCGCCGACTTCTGGGGATCGCTGGTCGGCCGGAAGCTGATCAGGACCATCCCGGACCGGCAGAACGCCTGGTACAAGGACATCCAGACCGGCGACATGGTCTCCTGGCTCGGCGCGAGCTGGGGCGACGCGCTGCTGGTCGGCAACGCGCCCAAGACCGAGGGCGAATGGCGGGTCGCCCCGATGCCGCAGTGGAAGAAGGGCGAGAACGCCCACGCCAACTGGGGCGGCTCCACCACCGCCGTCTTCGCCGCGACCGACTACCCCGAGGACGCCCTCGACTTCGCCGTCTGGCTCAACTCCGACCCCGCGTCGGTCAAGCTGCTGATCAAGGGCGGCTACGGCTTCCCCAGCGCCAAGTCCGGCTACAGCACCGCCGACCTGGAGAGCCGCAAGGACTTCTTCGGCGGCCAGCACTACAGCGAGATCTTCGCCGCCGCGGGCAAGGCCGTGGACACCAGCTGGAAGTGGGGCCCGGCTGTCGACACGCTCTACCAGCGGCTCGGGGACTCCTTCACCGAGGCGATCTCCGACGGCGGCTCGGCGAGCTCCTTCCGGTCCGTACTCAAGCAAGTGCAGCGGCAGACCCTCGCCGACCTCAAGGACAAGGGGCTCAAGGCGGAAGCGGGGTGACGGAGCAGGAGGACGACAGGACGGGGCACGGCGCCCGGCGGCGCGCGGAGCGGCTCGGCACCGGGGAGGCGTACGCCCCCGACGGCCCGTCCCTGTACGACGGTCCCCCTCCGTACGACGGTCCGCCGCCGGCCGGAGTCGCCGCTCCGTCCGGAGCGGCGCCTGGCGCCGGAGCGCCGGGTCCGTCCGGAGCGGCGGCCCGGTCCGGAACGCCCCCGCGCCCGGACCGGCGGCGGCGCTCCGGGATAGAGGCCCGCAACGCCCGCGCGGCGGCCGGCTTCCTGCTGCCCTTCCTCGCCCTCTTCGTACTCTGCTTCCTCGCGCCCATCGGCTACGCCCTCTACGAGAGCCTGCTGCGGATCGAACGGACCGGCCCGCTCGGCCTCGGCGGCGAGACCCGCGAGGTCTTCACCGGCCTGGGCAACTACACGCACGCCCTCCAGGACGACCGCTTCACCACGGGCTTCGGCCGCGTCCTGCTCTTCGGCGCGGTGCAGATCCCGCTGATGATCGCCCTGGCCACCGGCCTCGCGCTGCTGCTGGAGGCGGCCTCCGCCCGCTGGGTCGGCTTCTTCCGTACCGCCTTCTTCCTGCCCTACGGCGTGCCCGGCGTCATCGCGTCCATCCTCTGGGGCTTCCTGTACGTACCGGGCATCAGCCCGCTCGTCGAGATGGCCGGAGGGATCGGCTGGGACGTCGACTTCCTCTCCCGCGGCACCGTCCTGTGGGCCATCGCCAACATCGTCACCTGGCAGTTCACCGGCTACAACATGCTGGTCCTGATCGCCCAGCTCAAGGCCGTGCCGCAGGAGCTGTACGAAGCCGCCCGGATCGACGGCGCGAGCGCCTGGCAGATCGCCCGGCACGTCAAACTGCCGCTGATCCGCCCCGCGCTCGTCCTCACCACCGTCTTCAGCATCATCGGAACGCTCCAGCTGTTCGCCGAACCGATGGTGCTGCGCCCGCTCTCGACCTCCATCGACTCCGGCTACACGCCCAACCTGCACGCCTACAACGAGGCGTTCACCAGCAACAACCAGCACGTCGCGGCGGCCGAGGCGGTGCTGCTCGCGCTCGTCGCCTGCGTGCTGTCGTTCACCTTCCTGCGGCTCGTGGGACAGCGCGGAAAGGACCGCCGATGAGCTCCAGGCCGCCGGACCTGCTCGGGGCCCCGCCGCCGCCCCTGCCCGAGCGGAGCCGGGTGCTCCGCCGCCGCGCGCCCGAGCCGCCCCGGGCGCTCCACCGCGCCCCGCTGCGGCACCGCGTCATCACGCTCTCGCTGCTGACCGTCGCCGCCGTCTACTTCCTGCTGCCGGTCTACTGGCTCACCATCTCCGCGACGAAGAGCACCAGCGACCTCTTCGGCACCTTCGGCTTCTGGTTCTCCGACCCGCACCCCATCGAGTACCTGCACCGGGTGCTGACCTACGACGACGGCGTCTACGTCCGCTGGTTCGGCAACAGCCTGCTGTACGCGGGCGCCGGGGCGCTCGTCGCGACCCTGTTCGCCGCCGCCGCCGGCTACGCCCTCGCCAAGTTCCCGTTCCCCGGCCGCGAAGGCGTCTTCAACGTCGTCCTGGCCGGAGTGCTCATCCCCGGCACGGCGCTGGCCCTCCCGCTCTATCTGCTCTTCAGCGACCTGGGCCTGTCCAACACCTACTGGGCGGTGCTGATCCCCAGCATGGTCAGCCCCTTCGGCGTCTACCTCTGCCGGATCTACGCCGCAGCCGCAGTACCGGACTCGCTCCTTGAGGCGGCCAGGATCGACGGGGCCGGCGAGGCGCGGATCTTCGGCGTGCTCGGGCTGCGGCTGATGACGCCCGCGCTCGTCACCGTCTTCCTGTTCCAGTTCGTGCACATCTGGAACAACTTCTTCCTGCCGCTGGTCATGCTCTCCGACTCCGACCTCTACCCCATCCAGCTCGGCCTGACCGCCTGGCAGGGCTACGCGGACCGGCAGCCGGAGCTGTACCAGTACACGGTCGGTGGCGCGTTCCTCTCCGTACTGCCGCTGATGGTCCTGATGGGCGTACTCCAGCGCTACTGGCGTACGGGCCTGGCGGAGGGCGGCGTGAAGGCGTGAGCGGGGGCGCGGGCCGTTGGCGGCCCGGGCTGCGTTACCACCCGGTAGGGCGGCGGAGCGCCGCTGCTGGCAGGATCGCCGTATGACTTCTCCCGACGATGCGAACAAGGCCCAGACACCGGCTGCTACGGAAGCCCGGGCTTCCACCGCGGCCCCCGCGAAGGCTCCCGCCAAGGACCCCTGGGAGCTGCCCGACGTGTCCGGCCTGGTGGTCGGCGTGCTCGGCGGCACCGGCGACCAGGGCCGCGGCCTCGCCTACCGGCTGGCCAAGTCCGGCCAGAAGGTGATCATCGGCTCGCGCAGCGCCGAGCGCGCCCAGGCCGCCGCCGGCGAGCTGGGCCTCGGCGTCGAGGGCGCGGACAACGCCGAGTGCTCGCGGCGCAGTGACATCGTGATCGTCGCCGTGCCGTGGGAGGGCCACGCCAAGACCCTCGCCTCGCTCCGCGACGACCTCGCGGGCAAGCTCGTCATCGACTGCGTCAATCCGCTCGGCTTCGACAAGAAGGGCGCGTACGCCCTGAAGCCGGACGAGGGCAGCGCCGCCGAGCAGGCCGCCGCGCTGCTCCCCGAGGCGCGGGTCACCGCCGCCTTCCACCACCTGTCCGCCGTGCTGCTCCAGGACCCGGAGATCGACGAGATCGACACGGACGTCATGGTCCTCGGCGAGGTGCGCGCCGACACCGACCTGGTGCAGGCGCTGGCCGGCCGCGTCCCCGGCATGCGCGGCGTCTTCGCGGGCCGGCTGCGCAACGCCCACCAGGTCGAGTCGATGGTCGCCAACCTGATCTCGATGAACCGCCGCTACAAGGCCCACGCGGGGCTGCGCATCACCGACGTCTGAGCGGTACGGGCGCGCGGGGCGCGGTGGTGACGGGCGCGGGGTGCGGGGACAGGGGTGCGGGGACCGGGGATGCGGGGGCGTGGGGGACAATGGCCGGACCGTATGTCCCCCATGACGTCCCCGTGATGTCCCCCGTGTCCCCGGACAGGAGCCGACCCCCATGCCCCGCCTCGCGGTCTTTGCCCTCGTCGTCTGCACGCTGGCCGTCGCCGCGGCCGTCGTGTCCTTCGTGAACGGCAGCTGGCTCGGCGTCGTCTGGATTCTGATCGCCGGCCTCGCGTCCAACATGACCTGGTACTACGCCCGCAGGGCGAAGGCGGGCCGGGCGGCGGCGGAGACCCGGCGGCAGACCGCCGCCGGCTGACCGGTCGCGACCGAGGGCGCCGGCCGAGCCGGGGTTCAGCCGCCGATCGAGGGCACCTGCGGCTCGCCCTGCCAGAACCGGAAGTACTCCTGGCCCCAGTACGTGTCCCACTCCGTCACGCCCAGGCCGCGCAGGATCGCGTCGACCGCGTCGAAGAACACAAGGTTGATCTCCGGGACCCACAGCAGCCCGAAGACCGCGATCAGGCCGAACGGCGCGAACGGCTCGACCTGCCGCCGCACGCTGTGCGAGAGCCAGGGCTCGACGACCCCGTAGCCGTCCAGACCCGGCACCGGCAGTGAGTTCAAGATCGCCGCGGTCACCTGGAGCAGCGCCAGGAACGCGAGCGCAAACCGGAACGCGTCCGGGACGCCGTCCATCATCCCGAGCCAGAACGGCGCGGTCAGCAGCACCGCGAACAGCACGTTGGTCAGCGGCCCCGCCGCCGAGATCACGCTGTGCCGCCAGCGGTCCTTGATCCGGCCCCGCTCGATGAAGACCGCGCCACCGGGCAGCCCGATGCCACCCATGATCACGAAGAGCACCGGCAGTACGATACTGAGCAGCGCATGGGTGTATTTGAGTGGATTAAGGGTGAGATATCCCTTGTCCCCGATCGAGATGTCCCCGCCGTGCAGCGCCGTGCGGGCGTGCGCGTACTCGTGCAGGCACAGCGACACCACCCAGCCGGACACCACGAACAGGAACACGGCGAAGCCGACGCTCGCCGAGAACCCCGACCACACGGCATAGGCCGAGACCAGCATGATGGCGACCAGGGCCAGAAAAACGGGGCTGATCCGCCGGTCGCTGCGGGTCGCTGTCGCGGACATAGGGGTCGCTCCTGGGGGTGCGGGGCCAGCCGGGGCCGGGGTCCGGACGGCTTGGGTGATCCGGGGTTGGGGCGTCGGCTGTTCTACGGGGGGCGGCGGTGGCTGGGACGTGGATCGGCGGCGATCGGCCGTTGACGGGCCGCCGGTCGGCAGCTCGGCGAGTCGCCCGAGGCAGCACAGCATGTCTGGCCCACCTCGCGCGGGACAAACACCCGCGTCCCGACAACGCGGCGGGGGAGCGTGGGGGTTCCCGGCGGCGGGCGGGGCTCGCCCGCCGCCGGCAGCCCTGCGGCGGCTTGACCTGACCGATGCCGGCCGGCTCGGCTGCTGGGGCTCGTCCCGGCCGAGGGGCCTGCTCCGGCTGATGCGGGGGTCCCGGCCATGGCAGGGACGGCTGTCGCCACGGCGAGACGATCCGCGTCGATCAGGTGGTCCATCCCGGCCGATGCGGCTCGTGCCGAGCGATCGGTCCGCTCGGGCCGGCGCCGGTCGCCCGGCCACGGCGGGACGACCGTCGCTACGGCGAGGCGGACCGCCCATCCCTCGGCCGATCGGCCCGCCGCCGCCCGTCTCCCTCGGCGGGACCCGGCTGCGCGCACTGCTGACCGCACTCGCCCTGCACCCCGGCCGGGCGCGCGGCGTGGACGCGCTCATCGATGAAGTCTGGGACGCCGAGCCGCCCGCGGACGCGTCCGGCGCGCTCCAGGCCCTCATCGGCAGGCTCGGGCGAGCGCTTGGCCACGCGGCCGTCGGCTCCGCGAACGGCGGCGGCTGCCGGCTGAACGCCGACCGCGACGACGTGGACCTGTACCGCTTCGAGCGCCTCGCGGACGAGGGCGCCCGCGCGCTGGCCGACGGCGACCCGGCCAACGCAGCCGCGCTCCTCGACGAGGCCCTCTGCGCTGTGGCGCGGCCCGGCGCTGGCCGACCTCCCGGACCGTACGGGCGCGGCGGCCCGAGCCGAGCGCAGCGGGTCAGCATGTCGTCGGTGAACGCTTTCCGGCGGTACTTGGCGAGGAAGGCCGAGCGGGCGCGGAGGAGGTGGACGACGTGACGGCCTGTGCGTACGACTGGATCCGTTTCCCAGCGATGTGACTTAAAGCAACGGTACGATCACTGGCATGGAGCTGGGGCGGAGGTTGGTGAAGCGGTAGCGCGGGCATCGCGCGCTGCTCGTGCTGTCTCCGGTCCAGGAGGCCAGGTTGGAGGATCAGGCGCACGCCGCGCGGGCGTTGTGGAATCTGCTGCACGACTGGTGGACGATGGCTCCGGCGTGCCGTCGCCCGTCCCTGTCTGACGCCGACGCGGCCATCCGCCAGGCCCGCAAGGAGATTCCCTGGCTCGCCGATCTTCCGGCGCAGGCCGCGCAGCAGGTGTTGAAGGCGTATCACCGTGCGTGGGTGAACTGCTGGGAGGGCCGGGCGGACGCGCCGGGCTTCAAAGGGAGGTTCCGGGCGGTGCCGTCGGTGGATGTGCCGCAGGGGCGCGACTTGAAGGTCCAACGGGTGCACCGCCGGTGGGGCGAGGTCAACCTTCCCAAGCTGGGCCGGTCCGGTTCCGCTGGACCAAGGACCTGCCCGGCGTCACCAAAGGTTCCCCTCAGGGCAGGATCACCGGCGCACGGCTGGTCAAGGACGCGCTGGGTTGGCACATCGTGTTCCGTACCGAAGCCCTCGTCCCCGAACCAGCCCAGCACAGCGGGCCGCAGGTCGGCATGGACGTAGGTGTGAGCGTGCCCCTGGCGCTGTCCGACGGCAGCATGCTCGAACACGACGACTGGCTGAACGAGAAGGAACGGGCCAAGCTCCTGCGCTGGCAGCTTCAACGGGAGGCGATCCGCTACGTCGCGGAGCTCGGCGCGCTGGGCGAAGGGGTGCTGCTGAACTGCCGGCTGGCGGGCGTGCTCATGGAGATGGGGGAAGGCGAGCACGGCGAGCGGATACTGCGGGACATCCTCGCCGAGGAGCGCCGGGTGAACGCGGAGGCCCTGTCGTACGTCCGCATCCAGCTGGGTCTGCGGTGCGGCTCCACCGGGCGTACGGAGGAGGCGCGGTTCCATCTGGAGCTGTTGACGGAGGAGTTCGCGCATCGCGCACTCGCCTTGTTCCAGGGGCTGGTGGAGGGTCTGCTCGGCTGGCTGGACATCCTCGACGGGCTGCCCGCCGAGGCACTGCCCAGGGCGCTCGCGAAGTCGCTGGAGCCGATGGCGCGGCTGGTCGCGCCGCAGATGGCGCCCGCCCAACTGCTCAGCGGGGCGCGGGCGTGGGCACTGCTGGCCGGGGAGGACGGCCAGGACGACCGGGAGGACGACGGGAAGGACCGCGCAGCGCGGTTCCGCCTCGCGGCGCGGCTCATCGGCGCGTACGACGCGCTGCGCCCGCCCTCCTCCGGCAAGCCGGCGATGGAGCGGGAGAGCAGGGAGTGGACCGAGGCGGCGGCGCGGGCCGCGCTGGGCGACGCGGGCTACCAGAGCGCGTACGCCGAGGGCGGCGGCCTCTCGCTGGAGGAGGCCACCGCTCTCGTATGACGTGACGCGAGTGCCGTGAGCCGGTCGGCGCGGACCGGGCGGGCACTCGGGTCAGGCCTTCTTCCGGAACTTGGCCACCGCGAGCGGGGCCGTGACCAGCGTGATCACGACGGACCAGGCGAGGGTGATCCATACGGAGTGGGCGACAGGGCCGCCGTTGATCAGGCCGCGCGAGGCGTCCGCGAGGGTCGACAGCGGGTTGAAGTCCGTGAAGGTCTCCAGCCAGCCGGGCATCGTCTTCGTCGGCGCGAAGATCGAGGAGCCGAACTGCAGCGGCATCAGGACGAGCATGGCCACCCCCTGCACGGCCTGCGCGGTCTTCATGGCCAGCCCGAGCAGGACGAAGATCCACATCAGCGAGGCGCCGAAGACCGTCGCCAGCGCCACGGCGGCGAGCAGATGCAGCGCGGACGTCGAGATGGTCAGACCCAGGATGAAGCCCATGATCAGCAGGACGCAGCTGGCGATCAGCATCCGGCCGATCTCGACCACGATCTTGGCGATCAGCACCGAGGACCGGGCTATCGGCATGGTGCGGAAGCGGTCCATCACGCCGGTCTTGAAGTCCGTGTTGACGCCCGTGCCGACGGCCATCGCGATGTTCATGCCCATCATCGCCATCAGACCGGGGATCAGGTAGTTGACGTACGCCTGCTGGTTGCCCTCGCCGGAGATCGCGCCGCCGAAGACGTAGACGAACAACAGCGTGAAGACGATCGGCATCAGCAGGACGTCGAACATCGACTCCGGGTCCTGCTTGATCTGCAGCATGTTCCGGCGGGCGAGCGCGCCGATGTGCCGCAGGTTGGCGCGTGCGCCGATCCGGCCCTCGTCGGTCACCTTCGTCGTCGTCGGTGCGGTAAGTGTTGCCGCGCTCATGCCGCGACCCCCTCAAGCTCGTTCTCGTCCTCGGACTGCTCGACGACGGATGCCTTCTGGCCGGTGATGGCCAGGAACACCTCGTCGAGGCTGGGCAGGTGCGTACTGATCCCGGCGATCTGGAAGCCGCGCTCACCGAGCAGGCCGACCACGGCGGTCAGCTGCTCGTCGCTGAGGATCGGCACGTACACCAGGCCCTCGGCCTGGTCGGCGGTCGCGCCCGCGACTCCGTCCAGACCGGCCTGGGCCAGCGCGCCGACCATCCGGGGCAGCTCGCTCGGGTCCGCCGGGCGGATCTGCAGGGTCCGGCCGCCGACCTTGGCCTTGAGCTCGTCGACCCGGCCGTTGGCTATCACCTTGCCGCGGTCGATGACCGTCAGCTCGTTCGCGAGCTGCTCGGCCTCTTCCATGTACTGCGTGGTGAGCAGCACGGTCGCGCCCTCGGCGACCATCCGCTTGACCTCCGCCCACACCTCGTTGCGGGTGCGCGGGTCGAGCCCGGTGGTCGGCTCGTCGAGGTACAGCACCGCCGGGCTGCCGATCATCGACGCCGCGAGGTCCAGCCGGCGGCGCATGCCGCCGGAGTACTGCATCGCGGGCCGCTTGGCCGCCTCGGTCAGGGTGAAGCGCTCCAGCATGGCGTCCGCGCGCTTCCTCGCGTCCTTGCGGGACAGGTCGAGGAGCCGGCCGATCATGTAGAGGTTCTCCCAGCCGGACAGCTTCTCGTCCACCGAGGCGTACTGGCCGGTGAGGCCGATCACCCGGCGCAGCTGCCGGGGCTGCTTGAGCACGTCGTATCCGGCCACCCGGGCGCTTCCCGCGTCCGGCTGCACGAGCGTGGACAGCACCCTGACCAAGGTTGTCTTGCCGGCGCCGTTGGGGCCCAGCACGCCGAGGACGGTGCCCTCGCGTACATCCAGGTCCACGCCGTCCAGAGCCTTGGTCTCGCCGTAGTGCTTGACCAGCCCCCGGACCTCGACGGCGCGGTTGCCGTTGTTGAGGTTCTCGTATCGCGTCATGTGCCCAAGATGCCAGGCACCACCGACAATCCGCCGACAATCCGCCGACAATCCGCCGACAGGCCGCCGACAGGCGCGGGCGGCGGGCCTGTCGGAGGAGCGGGCGGGGGCGCGAACGGGGGCGCGGCTTCGGCCGCTCCCCCGCCCGTTCACCGATCCCGCCGCCATGCTCGATGGAAGCCGCGCTCGATGGAAGCCGCGCTCAGTGGAAGCTGTGCTCCTCAGCCGGGTACGCCCCGCCCACGACATCCTCCGCGAACGCCTTCGCCGCGTCGCCGAGGGTCTGCCGCAGCTGCGCGTACTGCTTGACGAAGCGCGGCATCCGGCCGCCCGTCATCCCCGCCATGTCCGTCCACACCAGCACCTGCGCGTCGCACTCCTGGCCCGCGCCGATGCCCACCGTGGGGATCTCCAGCGAGCGGGTGACCTCGGCGGCCAGCTCGGCCGGCACGAGTTCCAGCACGACCGCGAACGCGCCCGCGTCCTGCGCCGCCTTCGCGTCCCGCAGCATCCGGTGCGCGGCCTCGTCGCCGCGGCCCTGCACCCGGTAGCCGCCGAGGGCGTGCACGGACTGCGGGGTGAGGCCGAGGTGCGACATCACCGGGATGCCGGACTCGACCAGCAGCTCCGTCTGGCGCAGCGAGCGCTCGCCGCCCTCCAGCTTCACCGCGCCGACCCCCGCCTCCTTGACCAGCCGGGTGGCGTTGCGCAGCGCCTGGACCGCGCCTTCCTGGTACGAGCCGAACGGCAGGTCGCCGACGATCAGCGCCCGCTTGGTGCCGCGTACGACGGCGGCGGACAGGATGGTCATCTCGTCCATGGTCACCGGCACGGTGGACTCGTAGCCGAGGTGACAGTTGCCCATCGAGTCGCCGACCAGCATGACGGGGATGCCGGCCTCGTCGAAGACCGAGGCGGTCATCGCGTCGTACGCGGTGAGCATGGGCCACTTCTCGCCGCGCTGCTTGGCGTCGGCGATGTCGCGGACGGTGACGCGCCGGGTGCCCTTGCCGCCGTACAGCGCGGTGCTGCTGTCGGCTTGGGGCTGCTTCGGGGCAGGCGAAACGTTCGTCATGACAACCGCTCCTTCGTCATCTCGAGGCGCCCTCACGGCGTCCCCGGATCACCTCCATGGTGGCACCTGCCGCCGCGCGGGGGGAAGGGGACTCCGCCGTGAATGGTGCGACAGCGGCGGACGGGGACGGGCATGGCGCTCGCGGCGCGGGACTTGCGGCGTACGGGCGTGGCGGCTCCCGCGTCAGGGCGCGCGCCATCCCGCGCCCAACGTCCCGCGTCAGGGCGCGCGCCATCCCGCGCCCAACGTCCCGCGTCAGGGCGCGCGCCATCCCGCGCCCAACATCCCGCGCCAGGGCGCGCGCCGCATAATATTTCAGCGATACGAGACGGTCTCGTATCGGAATAGGTCTAGCCTGGACCGCATGGCGATTCCCTCCGGCTCCTCCGGCTCCGCAGCCGCCCCCCGCATACCCGAGGCGGTCCACCGCCGCCGCTGGGCGATCCTGGCCGTCCTCATGTTCAGCCTGCTGATCGTGGTGCTCGACAACTCGATCCTGAACGTGGCGATGAAGACGATCGCCACCCCCGCGCCCACCGGCCTGGGCGCCACCCAGAGCCAGCTGGAATGGGCCGTCAACTCCTACACGCTGGTCTTCGCGGGCATCCTCTTCACCGCCGGACTGCTCGGCGACCGGCTCGGCCGCAAGAAGGTGCTGCTCTTCGGCATGGCGGTGTTCGGCATCGGCTCGGTGCTCGCCGCGATGTCGGACTCGCCCGGCCAGCTCATCGCGTTCCGGGCGCTGATGGGCTTCGGCGGCGCCTTCGTGATGCCCGCCACCCTCGCGATCCTGATGAACGTCTTCGACCGCGACGAACAGCCCAAGGCGATCGGCATCTGGGTCGGCGGCGTCGGCCTCGCCATCGCGATCGGCCCGATCACCGGCGGCGTGCTGCTCAGCCACTTCTGGTGGGGCTCGGTCTTCCTCGTCAATGTCCCCATCGTGCTGCTGGGCCTGCTGGCCATGGTGCTGCTCGTGCCCGACTCCAAGGACCCCAAGCCGGGCCGGCTCGACCCGGTCGGCGTGCTGCTGTCCGTCGTCGGCCTGGTGCTGCTCGTCTACGGGATCATCAAGGGCGGCCAACTCGCCGACTTCACCGACCCCGAGGTCCTCGCCACGGCGTGCGGCGGGCTGCTCGTACTCGTCCTCTTCGTGCTGCACGAGAAGCGCAGCGACCACCCGGCCATCGACGTCTCGTACTTCCGCAAGCCGGCCTTCTCAGCCGCCGTCGCCGCCGTCGCGCTGGTCTTCTTCGCGCTGATGGGCGTGACCTTCTTCACCGTCTTCTACACCCAGAGCGTGCGCGGCTTCACACCGCTCCAGACCGGCCTGCTGATCCTGCCGCTCGCCGTCGCCCAGATGGTCTTCGCGCCGCGCGCCCGGCTCGTCGTCGACCGGTTCGGCGCCCGGGTGGTCTGCACGGCGGGCATGCTGCTCATCGCCGTGACCATGCTGGGATTCCTGCTCCTCGACCGGGACACCCCGATCTGGGTGCTCGAAGTGCTGTTCTTCCTCCAGGGCGCGGGGATGGCGCACATCATGCCGCCCGTCACCGTCTCGATCATGCAGTCCCTGCCGCGCGAGAAGGCCGGCTCCGGCTCGGCCATCAACAACACCTTCCGGCAGGTCGGCGGCGCGCTCGGGGTCGCGGTCCTCGGCTCGGTGCTGTCCGCGAGCTACCGCGCCGGCATCGACGGCACGCTCGACAAGGTCCCCGGCCTGTCCGCCACCGCCCAGCACGCGGCCGGCGAATCCATCGAGGGGACGCTCGGCCTCGCCGAGAAGATGGGCCCGGCGGGCAAGGCGCTCGTCCGCCCGGCCCAGGACGCCTTTGTGCACGCCATGCATATGACGGTCATCGGCTCCGCCGCCGTCGCGCTGATCGGCGCGGTCATCGTCGTGCTGTTCCTGCCGGGCAAGGCCGCCGCCGAGCGGCAGGAGGACGACGCCCGGCAGGCGGAGGCCGCGGGGGCTGAGCGATGACCGACGCCGCGCCGGCCGCCGAACGGCGCGGGCGGCCCCGCAGCCTCACCGCCGACACCGCGATCGTCGAGGCGGTGCTGCGGATGCTGGAGGAGGGCGTGAACATCGCCGAGCTCTCGATGGAACGGATCGCCCGCGAGGCGGGCGTCGGCAAGGCCACCGTCTACCGCCGCTGGCCAGGCAAGGCCGAGCTGATGCTCGACGTGATGCGCTCGCTCGACGACGGCACCCCGCTGATGCTGGGCGAGTCCGTCCGCGACGACCTCGTCGTCATGCTCGAATTCCTGCGCCGGCGCGGCCTCGCCAAACGCAACTCGGCGCTGCTGCGCACCGTCATCGCCCAGGTCCAGGCGCACCCGAAGCTGTGGCAGGAGTACCACGACACGGTCGTGCGGGCCCGGCGGGAGGCGGTGTTCGCCGTGCTGCGCCGGGGCGTGACGACTGGCGAGATCCGGGCCGATCGTGATCTGGAACTCCTCGCGGACCTCTTCGTCGGGCCGATGCTCTCCCGCGCGCTGATGCACGAGTGGCGCGAACTGCCCGAGCAGCTCGCCGCGCAGATCGTCGACACGGTCCTCGAAGGCGTCCGCCCGAGCGGCTGACGGCCTGCGGCGGCCGGGCGGTGGCCCGGCGGAGCCTCGGTAGCGGCCGTTTCCAGCGGCCCGCTCAGTGTGCCCGTTGTGTCACAGCAAGCCGCTGAGCCCTGCTGCCAGGAACCTCCGGTGGCCGACGTCTCGTCCTCCCTACCGACACCCCCGGCGCAGTCGGCGGGGGTGGTGTTTTTCAGTACGGTGCCGACCGTCGCTTATGGTCATGGGCGGGGGTGCGGCGTGTGAGGCAGTGAGGACGACGGATGGCGCAGGCATACATCACAGAGCCGGACCAGGGCAGCGGCCCTGGTCCCAAAGGCTCACGAGCCAGGCGCTTTCTCGACTGGTGGCGACCCGTAGGTATGTGGCGACGGGGCCTGATCCTCGCGGCGCTCGCGGTGCTGGTCACGGCGGTGATGGTCTTCCACGCCGAGATCCCCAACACCGTCGGCAACCTCGGCAGCCTCGTGGAGACCTTCCTGCCCTGGGCCGGACTGGCCGTCCCCGTACTGCTCGTCCTCGCGGTGTTCCGCCGATCGACGACCGCGCTGATCGCACTGCTGCTCCCCGCCGTCGTCTGGGTCAACCTCTTCGGCGGGCTGCTCAGCGATAAATCGGAGACCGGCGGCAACTTCAAGGTCGCCACCCACAACGTGAACGCGGAGAACCCGGACCCGGCGGGCACGGCGCACGCCCTGGCCGCCTCCGGGGCGGACGTGGTGGCGCTGGAGGAACTGACCAGCACCGCCCTGCCCGCGTACTCCAAGGCGCTGTCCGGCGCGTACCGGTACCACGCGGTGGCCGGCACGGTCGGCGTGTGGAGCAAGTTCCCGCTCAGCGAGACCCGGCCCGTCGACATCAAGATGGGCTGGACACGGGCGCTGCGCAGCACGGTGGTGACCCCGCACGGTGACGTCGCCGTCTATGTCGCGCACCTGCCCTCGGTACGGGTCAAGTTCAACGCGGGCTTCACGGCCGAGCAGCGCGACGACAGCGCGGACGCGCTCGGCGAGGCCATCGCGGCCGAGAAGCTCGGCAAGGTCGTGCTGCTCGGCGACCTCAACGGGACCATGAACGACCGCGCGCTGGCCCCGGTCACCTCGCAGATGCGCTCCACCCAGGGCGCGGCGGGCGACGGGTTCGGCTTCAGCTGGCCCGCCGCGCTGCCGATGGCCCGGATCGACCAGATCATGGTGCGGGGGATGGAGCCGGTGTCGTCCTCGGTGCTCCCGGAAACGGGCAGCGACCACCTGCCGTTGGCGGCGTCGGTCACACTCTGAGCGCTGCGGTCGGTGCGGCGGCGGGGGCGATGGGGCGGGCGGTGCGGGGGAGCGACGACCGGGCTGCCGTCCCAGCCGTCGCCTAATCCGCTGGTGGGAGTGGTGCAGAGGCGCTTGGTGTGTACGTGAGCACAGCCGCCGGCGGCTGTCCCCGCCGCTGAGCGTGTGCTCGCCGGGCGTCGAGTCGTAACGTCGCGTTGACGGGGCGGAACTTTTCAGCTGAGAGACTTTGTTCCGTAAACGAACTTATGGAACCTCCTGTCTTCGAAAGGTCTCACATGCCCCTGGCCTTGCTCGCGCTCGCGATCAGCGCCTTCGGGATCGGCACCACCGAATTCGTGATGATGGGCCTGCTGCCCAACGTCGCGGACGACCTGGGCACCTCGGTGCCCACAGCCGGCTACCTCGTGTCCGCCTATGCCATCGGCGTCGTCATCGGCGCCCCGCTCCTCACCGCCCTCGGCTCCCGCATCCCGCGCAAGCGGATGCTCGTGCTGCTGATGGGCCTGTTCACGGTCGGCAACCTCGCCTCGGCGCTCGCCCCCAGCTTCGGGACGCTGCTCGCCGGCCGGCTGCTCGCGGGGCTGCCGCACGGCGCGTTCTTCGGCGTCGGCGCGGTGGTCGCGGCGCGGCTGGTACGGGAAGGCCGGCAGGCGCGGGCGGTCGCGACGATGTTCCTGGGCCTGACGGTCGCGAACATCGTGGGCGTCCCCACCGCCACCCTGCTCGGACAGCAGCTCGGCTGGCGCGCCACCTTCCTGGTGGTCGCGGCGATCGGCCTGGTCGCGATGGCGGCGCTGGCCCGGCTGGTGCCGCACGTCCCGCTCGACGCCAAGGGCGGCCTGCGACGGGAGTTCTCGGCCATGCGGGACCGCCAGGTGGTGCTGGCCCTGGTCACCGCGGTCTTCGGCTTCGCCGGCGTTTTCGCGGTCTACAGCTACCTCGCCTCGATGATGACCAAGGTGACCGGCCTCGCGGAGACCTCGGTGCCGGTGGTGCTCGCACTCTTCGGCGTGGGCATGACCCTCGGCGCGCTGGCCGCCGGCCCCCTGACCGACCGCGCGCTGCGGCCGACCCTGTACGGGGCGCTCGGGGCGATGGCGGCGACGCTGGTCGCCTTCCAGTTCACGGTCCATGTGCAGTGGGCCGCGATGATCACGGTCGTGGTGCTGGGAGCCGTCGGCTTCATGATCACCACCCCGCTGCAAATGCTGGTCATGAACAAGGCCCGACACGCCCCGACCCTCGCCTCCGCCTCGAACCACTCCGCGTTCAACCTGGCCAACGCCGGCGGCGCGTGGCTCGGCGGAGTCGCGATCGCGGCGGGCTGGGGATGGACGTCCCCGATGCTGGTCGGCGCGGTCCTCGCACTGATCGGCCTCGCCGTCGCCATACTCGCCGGCCTCCTGGACCGCGGCCCGTCCGCCCCGGAAAGCGCCTCCCGAGTCGTCGCCCGCAGCGAGCTGGGCGAGTGGGTGGAACAACAGCCGGAGCGGGTGGGCTGAGACCGGGGGTTCGTGCGGGGCTGGGGCGGGGCTGCTGATGCGGCTCCGCTTCGGTGGTTCGGTCACCCGGGCCGGCGGCGGCTGGTCGGGGCACCCGGTTTCCACGCGTCGCGCATGAGGAACGAGACCATCGCTCCACCGTGGCAACTGGGGTCAACGGCACAGGCATCGGCGAGCTGATCCACGAGGAGCAGCCCGCGTCCGCCCAGGTCGTCATCATCCGGCTGCCGGAGCTGGACGTCTTCCGGGAGTCCGGCGTGGCGGGCTCGCCGAGCCGGCCGATCCCGTTGCCCCGCCGCCCGCTGCCCCCGCTGACGGCCGGGAGATCCGCGAGGGCACGACGACCGCGTAACGCCCCCCCACGGGCGCGCCCGGCGGATCGTAGAAACTGCCGGGGCCGGGCCACCCCACATGGTTGCGGTCGGCCCGCCCCCGGCGATCGCGCGCTCAGTACGCCCCGCGGCAGCCGCGCCCGCTCAACTCGTCTCGCGCCAGCGGTTCGTGATCGGCAGCCGGCGGTCCTTGCCGAAGCCCTTCGCGGAGATCTTGGTGCCCGGCGGATACTGCCGGCGCTTGTACTCGGCCGTGTCCACCATCCGCAGGATGCGCGTGACCATGTCCGGGTCGAAGCCCGCGCCGATGATCGTGTCCCGCCCCTGGTCGCGGTCGACGTACATCTCCAGGATCCGGTCGAGTACCTCGTAGTCGGGCAGCGAGTCGGTGTCGACCTGGCCGGGCCGCAGCTCCGCGCTCGGCGGCTTGCTGATCGTGTTCTCCGGGATGGGCGGGGTCTGGCCGCGCTCCAGGGCCGCCTGGTTGCGCCACTTGGCCAGCCGGAAGATCGACGTCTTGTAGACGTCCTTGATCGGGCCGTACGCGCCGACCGAGTCGCCGTAGAGCGTCGAGTAGCCGCAGGCCAGCTCGGACTTGTTGCCCGGGGCCAGCACGATCTGGCCCTCCTGGTTGGAGAGGGACATCAGCATCGTGCCGCGCAGCCGCGACTGGAGGTTCTCCTCGGCCAGCCCGGTGAGCTTCAGCGACTCCATGTACGCGTCGAACATCGGACCGATGGGGATCGTCCGGAAGTTCAGGCCGGTGCGGCGCGCCAGTTCGGCCGCGTCCTCGACGGAGTGCTCCGAGGAGTAGCGGGACGGCATCGCGACGCAGTACACGTACTGCGCGCCCAGCGCGTCGCAGGCGATGGCCGCGACGAGCGCCGAGTCGATGCCGCCGGAGAGCCCGATCAGCACGCTGTTGAACCCGTTCTTGGCCGCGTACGCGCGCAGGCCCACAACGAGAGCGGTGTAGACCTCCTCGTCGTCGCCCAGCCGCTCCGCGTGCCCGCCGGGGATCTCCGGCTCGTACGCGGGGAGCGGGTCGGCGGAGACGATGACGTGCTCGATCCGCAGACCGTCGTCCACGACGCCGGACGGCGGCTCCGGCGCGGCGGCCGGCAGATCGAGGTCGATCATGACGCAGCCCTCGGCGAACTGCGGGGCGCGCGCGATGACCTCGCCCTCGCGGTCGACGACGATCGAGTCGCCGTCGAAGACCAGCTCGTCCTGCCCGCCGATCATCGCGAGATACGCGGTGGTGCAGCCCGCCTCGCGGGCGCGCTTGCGAACCAGGTCGAGGCGCGTGTCGTCCTTCTCGCGCTCGTACGGTGAGGCGTTGATGGAGAGCAGCAGCCCGGCCCCGGCGCTGCGGGCGGCGGGCACCCGGCCGCCGTCCTGCCAGAGGTCCTCGCAGATCGCGAGCGCTACGTCCACGCCGCGCACCCGCACCACGGGCATCGAGTCGCCGGGCACGAAGTAGCGGAACTCGTCGAAGACGCCGTAGTTGGGGAGGTGGTGCTTGGCGAAGGTGAGGACGACGCCGCCCCGGTGCAGCACGGCGGCGGCGTTCTGCGGTGCGCCGGCGGGCTGGCCGTAGCGCGGCTGGGCCTCCTCGCAGCGGTCGAGGTAACCGACGACGACGGGCAGTTCACCGAATCCCTCGGCGTCGAGACGGGCCGCGAGCGCGAACAGCGCGGCGCGGGAAGCCTCGACGAAGGAACCGCGCAGCGCGAGGTCCTCGACGGGATACCCGGTGAGCGCCATCTCGGGGAACGCCACCAAGTGCGCTCCCTGTTCGGCGGAATGCCGGGTCCAGGCGACGATCGTCTCGGCGTTCCCGGCGAGATCGCCGACGCAGGAGTCGATCTGATTCAGGGCGAGACGAAGTTGAGGCACGCGTCCGAGTGTAATCGTCTGTCTGACGCGATGTCCCGTCGGATGGGTGTGGGG
>NZ_JAYMZR010000038.1:0-57194 GCF_035828615.1 Streptomyces sp. H27-D2
GGCAGCCAGTCGAGGAACGGCACCCGCAGTTCCATGACCTCCTCGATGTCATCGATGCCCGCGGCTTCATCGGTGGTCTCCGCGCTCAGCGCGGTGCGCAGCGGGTGCGGCGTCCGCTGCCATTCGTCGTGCAGGACGGGTACGACCGAGCGTGCCTCGTCGAGGACGACGAGCAGCGATCCGCCGCAGTCCAGGTGTTCGTCCAGCAGTTCCCGATGCCGTGGCTCCGGCCACAGCCCCTCGGGCGTCCAATCGCCTTGTCCATTGATCCGCCAGTCGATCCTGGCGGGGCCTTCGAATACGACGAGCACTTCCCCGAAGCGCATCGTCGGCGTTCCGTTCATGAAATTGCATCCCCGTTTTGTTTTGCTTTCGCGCAGCCGTCATCGACAGGCCGGCTTTCCCTCGCCGATTCGATGACGGGGCGGAAATCGATGGATCTGATGTATGGATCGGATGTGCCGGCGGCGGCCGTCAGGCGGCGGCCGCGACAGGAAGCCGGTGCGCGAGTGAGCACCAGCCGTGAATTCCGTTGAAATCGTCGACGGTCAGATCGGCGACGCGCCAGCTGCCGCCGTCGTGGCCGAGCAGCCTGGTCCTGGTCACCCGGGCCGAGGCGTCGAAGGGCCCGCCGTACGGCCGGGAGGGCGCCTGCGCGCCAATGGAGATCCGCCGCATCCACAGCGTGTTGCTGTCGACGCGGTCCACCCGGTCGTACGAGTAGAGCAGCGCCTGCGCGAGCTGGGCGACGCTCACCATGCAGTCGATCAGGGACACCGAGGGTGCGTAGGCCGCCTCGGCTCCTTTGACGACCGCGGCTCCCCCGGAGCCGGGCTCGACGTACTGCCGGGCGCGGACCCGCTGCTCGGCCAACTCGACCGATACGTCGTCCGCGTGCTGGCTGTGCGCCTTGTAGCCCTCACCGTAGTGCCGTTCGCTCGCCGGGCCGAGCGCGTCCTCGTCCGAGACGTAGCGCGCGGGTCCGCCGCGCGCCGGGTCGCCGACCTCGTGCGCGAAGGTGCAGCGCACTTTCAGCCCGCCGATCCGGCAGTCGTAGACGCTGTACGTCTCGGCGTCCGGCCCGTACGGCCCCCGGGCCGGCCCGGTGCTCCGCAGCCGTGCCTCGACGGCGAAGTCCGAGAGGTCTTCGTGCGGCCGGGCGCCGGCGCGTACGTCGGCCGAGCGCAGCCAGGTCCGCCGCTGCTGGCCGGGCCGGAGCCCCCGGGCGGCGTTGAGGTGGATCTCCGCCAGTGAGGCGGCGAGCACCAGCGCGTCGATGCTGCTCAGATGCGGCCGCAGTTCCCGGCCGTCCGCTTTCCTCGACCAGTCCAGCGGATAGCTCAGCGCGGCCCGTGCGGCGACTGTGCCGCCCGGTTCCGTGGAGCCGTCCGCCACGATGTGGCGTAAGTGCTGACCGACCCGCTTGTACCCGCTGCCGAAGAATCTCGAGTCCCCCGGCCCGAGGCAGGCGTCAAGCGAATCGAATAATAGCTTTCCTGAACTCATCCCCGTTTCCTTCCCCCGCTGTTGGACTGTTCAAGAATAGCAGCGGGAAAACATCAACAGGGGGCCTGTGAAGAAGCTCACCTGATCTATTGAGGTGTCTGCACAGTCGGGTGAAGTGTCAATTCATTCACAGGAAATGACACTCGGCCAGCGATCCGCGAGCACCTCGCCGAGAATATCGCGCAGGCGTTCGCGGTCCGCCGCGGGAACTGCGGAGAGGAAGTCCTGTTCCACTTCCTCCACCGCCCGCGACGCGCCCAGGAGCGCTTCGCGCCCGGCGTCCGTGAGGTCCAGGATGTAGCGCCGGCGGTCGGCGGGGTTGCGCCGCCGCTCGACGTGGCCCGCGCTCTCCATCTCGTCGATCAGCGCGACCATGGTCGTGGGATCGAGGTTGAGCAGTCCGCTCAAGTCCTGCTGGGAGAGCGAGGGTCCGCCTTCGAGCGCGGCGAGCACATAGAAGTAGCGCATGCGCATGCCGCGTGATTCCAGCGCCCGGTCGGCCTCGTGCATCAGCAGCACTCCCGCTTTGTGCAGCAGGTATCCGGTGCGGCGGACCAGCGGGAAGGCGAACTCCGCCGCCGTGGGCGCGCTCGCCGGTCCGGGGACCGCGGCGGGAACCGCCGCTGGGGCCGGACCTGGAATGTGGTCGGTGCGGGGCATGCGGGCCGCTCCCGTCGTGGGCAGGAATGCCGGTCGGCTGTCACCCGTCATTATCGTCGGCGGGTCCCGAAAGGCGAACAGTCGATCGTCGGAAATTCGATGAACGGCGGCCGGCGTCCCGTCGGTGGTCCCGTGGGCAGTCCCGTCGGTAACGGAGTTCGGCGCCCCGGAGGTTGGGGTCTCCGGGGCACCGCATTCGCACCGGCCGCTCACACCTCCGCGGAGATCTTCCCCCCGGCGGTCGCCGCCCGCTCCGCGTCGGTTCCGGCGGGGGCGCCCCCGGCGCCACCCCCGCTCTCGGCGCCGGCCAGCGCGCTCTCATGCAGATCACGGGTCCGGATGAACGCGAAGGCGATCACCGCACCCAGGGCCGCCACCGCCGCGCACACGAGCATGACCTCGTTCAGCCCGTCCGTGAACGCGGTCCGCGCCGCCTGGTCGAGCTGCGCCGCGAGGCCGGACGGCACCCCCGAGCCGGAAACCGCTTCCGACCCACCGCCCGCCGCGACCGCCTCACCGAACTCCTCCGCCTTCGGCCCGAGTCGGCCGGCCGCGTCGGAGGCCGTGAACAGATCGGTGACCCGCGCCTGGAACAGCGCCCCGAACGCCGCGATCCCCACCGCGACGCCCACCTGCTGGAAGGTCTCACCGATACCCGACGCCATGCCCGCCTTGGACGGCTCGACCACCGCGATCGACAGCGAGGCGCGCGGCGGGTTGAACAGCCCCATGCCGAGGCCGATCCCGAACATGCTCGGCAGCAGCGCGGTCCAGGCGCTGTCCGCGTCGACCAGGGTGACCAGCGCCAGCCCGACCGCGATGAACGTCAGCGCGAAGCCGACG
Source organism: Streptomyces sp. H27-D2 (assembly GCF_035828615.1). NCBI lineage: Bacteria > Bacillati > Actinomycetota > Actinomycetes > Kitasatosporales > Streptomycetaceae > Streptomyces > Streptomyces sp. H27-D2. Next base: position 3,010 of record NZ_JAYMZR010000038.1, read on the forward strand.
AGCACGCGCTGCGGCATCTTCGTGGTCAGCCCGCCCGCGATCGCCGCCGCGACGAAGAGCGTGAGGGTCAGCGGCAGGAAGCGCACCCCGGTCTCCCAGGCCGAGAACCCCAGCACGTTCTGCACATAGGAGATCTGCAGGAAGATCGCCGACATCGTGGCCGCCGCGCACAGCAGTGTGACCACCGACAGCCCGTTGAACGTCACATTGCGGAACAGCGAGAGCTGGAGCATCGCCCCGTCCCCCAGATGCCGTTCGACCGCGTAGAACAGCACGAGGAGCAGCAGCGAAGCGGTGAACATGCTGATGATCGACGTACTCCCCCAGCCCTGCGCCTCACCGCGCAGGAAGCCGAGCACCAGCAGCGCGAGCGCTCCGGAGAACAGCACCAGCCCCCACCAGTCGACACCGCGGGCCTGCGGGTCACGCGATTCGCGCATCCGCAGCATGCCCATCACCAGCGCCGCGATCCCCACCGGGACGTTCACCAGGAAGATCCAACGCCAGCTGAGGCTGTCGGTCAGGGCGCCGCCGATGAGCGGGCCGAAGGCGATGGCCAGGCCGGCCACACCGCCGAAGACGCCGAACGCCTTGCCGCGCTCCTTGCCCCGGTACTCGTGTCCGATCAGCGCGGGGCCGATCGCGAACAGCACCGCGCCGCCCAGCCCCTGCAACCCGCGCGCCACGGACAGTGACGCGGCGTTCGGCGCCAGCCCGCACGCGAGCGAGGCGAGGACGAAGATGACGAACCCGGCGTTGAACACCCGCTTGCGGCCGAGCCGGTCGGCCAGCGAGCCGGCGGTCAGCAGAAAGACGGCGAGCCCCAGGGCGTAGGCGTCGAGCACCCACTGCAAGTCGGAGAAGCTCGCGCTGAACGTCTCGCGCATGTCCGGCAGCGCCACGTTCACCACGGTCAGGTCCAGCATCAGCATGAAGGTCGCGATACAGACCGCCGCGAGCGTCCAGCCCCGCGCTCTGGTCGGCGACTGCCCTTCGGGCGTCAACCGTACGGCGATTCCGTCGGCCATGGAGACTCCCCCAGTCGTGTGCGTCCAGTCCGCACACCATCGATCGGATCAGCGAATCATCTGCGATTCCTACGATCCACGACGCTAAGGAACGAGCTGCCGACTGTCAACGGATTCGAAGGATTGCCCACCCCTATTTCACCCGACACCCCGCCGCACAAGGCGTGTTGATCACCGTCCACCCCTGCCGCCCCAGCGCTTCCGGTACCGGAGCGGGAGCCTCCCCCGACGCGTCCCCAGCGGCGGAAACCCCAGCCCCGAAGGCCGTGGACAAGCCCCCGGTCCCGCCCTACGTTCAATCACATCTCCGCAAGGGCGACCGCGGTTCGTCGATCACCGGGGGGCTTCGGTGAAACTCCAGATCATCGACAGGGACGACCAGTACGTCCTCAACCACTGCACGAAATACCTCGCCCGGGACACCGCCGACCGCCGCCACGACTTCGGTCAGTACGGCCCTGACGACTCCCGGGCGACCTGGTGCGAGGCCTGGCGCTTCCCCGTCATCGACACCCACGCGGACGCGGCCGCCCCATCGGAGGCCGGCTACGCGTTCAACGACGTGACCTTCGTGTACGACGGCCGCGCGACCAAACCCGCGACCGTCGCGGTCCTCGGCACCTTCGGGCCGCTGCACGCCCCCGAGCCACTGCGCCCGCTGCTGTTCGCGGGCGAGCCCACCGGCTTCTTCGCGGTCACCGTGCGCGTCCCCAAAGGCCAGGTGCACCACTACCAGTACGCCGTGGACGACCGGTACCAGCTCGACCCGGTCAACCCGCAACGCGCCGTACTCGACAACGGCCGGACCTGGTCGCGCTTCTTCACCGACGCGTGCGCCGTACCGCTCGCGCTGAACCGCGCCGAACGGGACGTGCTCGGACGGCTCGTCCAGCATCTGCTGCCGTTCCGGCTGGAGGAGAACCGCCGCTTCATCCGCGGCGTGTACGAATCGCTCGACCGGGCCGGGCGGGGCGAGGCGTTCCCGCTCGCCTATCAGCTCGACGACGAGGTCGGCACCGTCAACTACATCGACAAACTGATCTCCCGTCAGGAACAGCACCACGCCGTCGACTACCGGATCTGCCTGCGGATCATCGGCGACCTCATCCGCTCACGCGCCGGCGGGACCGACCCCGCGGTCGCCTCCGCCGAGCTGTACGCCGAGCTGTACCGGCAGATGGAGACCGAGCGGGTGGACGGCTGGGACCACTCCCGCTACCAGAGCCCCCGCTACTTCCTGCTGCTCCTCCGGCGGCACGCCATGACCGGCGCGTTCGTCCACCCCAAACACGGCGGCAACTCCGGTGCCGCCGGCTGGATGTACCTGGAGAGCCGCTTCCGCGACAGCGCCGGCGCGACGCTCTTCGACTGGCGGCGCGCCCTGGAATCCCCGCTGGGGCACAACACCGACTACCGGGGCTGAGGGGGAACGATGGCGCAGCCAACGCCCGCCGACGAACAGGCCGAGATCGTCGTCATCGGCAGCGGCGCCGGCGGCGCGCCGCTCGCGCACACCCTGGTACGGGCCGGCCACCAGGTCGTCATGCTGGAGAAGGGTCCGCTGCTGCGCACCCAGACGCAGAGCCCGCAGGGGCTCAGCGACTTCAAGCGCGACGAGTCCTTCGCCACCGGCGCGGAGAAGCGCATCACCGTGCCGGGTGTGGCCAACACCGGCGAGTCGTACTTCTCCAGCCATGTCGAGCCCGACCTCAACGACGAGCCGCACGTCTACCGCGACAGCGACGGCCGGGACCGCGTCACCATCGAGGGCTACACCGCCCAGGTGGTCGGCGGCGGCACCCAGCTCTACGGCGGCGTCTCGCCCCGCTTCACCCCCGAGGACCTGCGGCTGCGCAGCTTCAACGAGGGCCGCACCGATCTGCGCGAGGACCCGGGCGGCGAGGTGCGCCGCGAGGCCCGCGACTGGCCGGTGGACTACGCGGAGCTGGAGCCGTACTACACCAGGGCCGAGCAGCTCGTCGGCGTCAACGGCAGCTGGGACGGGCAGCTCAAGACCCCGTCGGCGGACCACTACCAGCCGCCGCTGTCGCCCAACCCGATCAGCTCGTACGTCGCGGCCGGGATGGACGCGAGCGGGATGCGCCGCTACCGCACCCCGCTCGCCGTGATCACCCGCGACCACGCTCCCAGCGGCCGGACGGTCCCCGCCGACGTGGAGAGCATCAAGACGGCGTTCGTCAACCGCTACGGCGATCCGCTGGGGCTGAAGTCGAACGCCTGGGTCTCGCTGCTCGCCCCGCTCGCGGGCGGGCCGGGCGGCGACGGCTTCCAACTGCGCGCCAACTGCAACGTCACCCACCTGGAGGCGGACGGCCCGCGGGTCACCAAGGTGCACTACCGCGACCCGGCGGGCCGGGCCCGGACGATCACCGCCGGCACCGTGGTGGTGGCCTGCTCGGCGATCGAGTCGGTGCGGCTGCTCCAGCTGTCCGGGGCGGCCGACCCTGCCTTCGACAAGCGCGTCAACGCCAACGGCCTGCTCGGCGCCTATTTCCTCACCCACTGCTTCGGCGGCGCCCAGTGCATCGTGCCGCAGCGGGCGGACAAGTCGAGGACGCTGGACTCCGACTGGGCCACCGACCACTGCGCCCGCCCGCAGTGGCTGCGCGAGCAAGGGCTGTGGGCCGGCGCGGTGATGTACAACAACACCTCCGACGGCGCGCTGCCCATCTCGCTGGCCCGCACCTGGCACGCGATGGACATGGACGACATGTGGAAGGGCTATCTGTCCGACACCGGCATCCTCGGCAACAGCTTCGAGGACTATCTGGAGGACAGCTTCGGCCGCCGGCTCTCGGTCGCCTTCATGGCCAACCAGGTCCCGCAGCGCTCCAACCGGATCGAGCTGCACCCCGCCGTCAAGGACAAGTGGGGCCGCCCGGTCGCGTACATCATCAAGACCTGGCACCCGCACGACCGCGCGCTCATGGACACCCTCGCCGACCAGTGCCGGCAAATCCTGGTCCGCGGCGGCGACATGCGCGACGTCAGCTCGGGCTCTGTGGGCGGCTCGGTGGTGCGGATCGCCAACCATGTGCTGGGCGGGGCCCGGTTCGGCTCGGACGCGGCGGACTCGGTGCTCGACCGGGACTGCCGGGCCTGGAACTTCGACAACCTCTACGTCACCGACGGCTCGTTCATGCCGACCTCCGGCAGCGCGAACCCCACGCTCACCATCGAGGCCAACGCGTTCCGGGTCGCGGACGTGCTGCTGGACCGGCTCGGGAGGCCGTGATGGACACCAGGTTCGATCAGGTCTACACCCATCCGGAGAACGAGATCTTCCGGGTCGTGTTCTATCCGGACCGCATCTACCACGCCCGCTACCTCAACGCGACGCGCTCCTCGCGCTACCGCTACTACGTCGCCGAGGTGCGCGGCTCGGCGGACGGCACCGCGATCAAGGGCGATGTGTTCCTGGGCGGGGTCAAGCTGTGCTCGATGCTCAGGATCGAGTACGCGGGCATCCGCCTCATCGAGCAGGCCCGCGAGTTCGGCCGCCGCCTCGGCCCGCGCGCCAAGGCCTGGGTCAAGATCACCGGGGAGGACCCCGACCAGAGCGGGGAGGCCACCGTCACCCTGCACTGGGACCCGGTCATCGCCGCCTACGCGGTGGAGATCTGGGAGACCCTGGAGCCGCCGGAGGGCACACCGCACGACCACCGGGTGCTGCCGCTGATGGGCCGCGACGCCCCGATCACCCGGGTTCCCGAGCTGTCCGGGCTGCTCGGCTCGGTGACCGAGGTCGCGATGGCCTTCCGTGAGCACGGCGTGCTCTACCCGACCGGCCAGCAGCTCGAAAACCCGCAGTGGGACAACGCCTATCTCCGCTCCCACCAGGAACCGCGCGACCCGCGGCCCAGCTCCTCGCAGAACACCGTCGAGGACAAGAACTACCTGCTCGACTTCCAGCGCGGATTCTTCATCCCCGACGCGTCCGCCATCACTCCGGTCAGCTACGTCAACGCGATGTCCGACGAGGACAACCCGGATCGCCGCCCGGACAACATCGTCGAGATGCGCTGGCTGTTCCAGCGCGAGCTGGGCAGCGACCTCGTCTTCTTCCACGAGGTGACGGTGCCGCCCGGCGCGGTCGAGGGCACCCACCGGCACATCGGCTCCGAGGAGCTGTACTACATCGTCTCCGGCACCGGCACCGCCTACATGAGCGACGGCGACGACCCGACCACCGCGGGCTATCCGCTGGTCGAGCGGCCGGTGTTCGGCATCGGCCCGGTCAAGTGCCGGGAGCTGCCGGTCCGTCCCGGCAGCGTCATCTACACCAAGAGCGGCGGCGTGCACGGCATCCGCAACCCGTACGACGAACCGCTCAAGTTCGTCGCGTTCCTTTACCACACGACCTGAGGAGGGCCGATGCCCACGATCGTGCACAGCGATTCGGTCTTCCGCGTGGAGCCCGGCAAACCGCCGGACTACGCCGCCGCCAACCCGCTGCTCAAGCTCCTCGGGCTGGTCGAGCGCTCCCGTACGGCCGCCGAGCGCGAGTCGTACGACGCGGCCTCGCTGCAATATCTCTTCCCGCACCGCTGGCTGGAGCTGTACGGGCCGAGCGCACCCGACACCGACCGGCTCAATCCGGAGGAGCAGGACGTCAAGACGGACTTCCAGAAGCAGAACGTCCGCGACTTCCGGCTCGCCGACACCCGGGCGGTGCGCGGCTGGGCGACGGCCGGCGGCTGGCGCGGGCCGTTCCTCCAGCTCAGCTACCGGGGCGGCCCCGACTCCGCACTGTGGCAGGCGGCGGGCCGGCTCGGCGACGCCATCGGCTGCGTCGTCTCCGTCCAGGGCGGCAGCCCGGTGACGCTGCGGGCCCCCTACGACGAGGACACCGACTTCTACACGGTCGAGCTGTGGGGCCGCTCCGGCGACGGGCTGCGCGACGCGCTCGGCGACCGGGGCCGGGCCTCGCTGGACACCGGCCTGCTCCAGCCCCGGCCCGACCTGATCACCGGCGGCGCCGAGGACTTCGCCCGCGACCGGCTCACCGAGCAGGACGTCCGCGCCGTCGCGCCCCGGCACGCGATGCACCCGGTGCTGCCGCTCTACGTGGACCTGCGCTGGACCGCCAACGCGGACGGATCGGGGGCCGCCGACCCGCTGCCCGGAGCGAGCGTCCGGCTCGGCTTCGAGATGCGCGTCCGGGGCTGGGACAGCTACCTCAGCGTCGGCAGCAGCGGCAGCCCGCACGGCGGCGTCGGCTTCCTCGAATACCGCACGCTGTTCAGCGACTACGGACGCTGGGCGGGCAGCGACGAGCTGCGCCGGGGCCTGGAGCCGTGGAACCTCGACGCGTTCGGCCGCAAAGGCCACGCCAGCGGCGAATCCGAGCCGTTCCTCGCCGTCAACTACATGGATCTGCACGTCCTCGATCCGGCCTGCGGCATCGGGCTGCACCGGCACCGGGACAACCAGGAGATCTTCCTGATGCTGGAGGGCGACGGCCTGATGGTGATCGGCGACTGGGCCGACTCCGGCAGCCGCACCCGCTCCTTCGAGATCCGGCGGCTGCCGGCCGGGCACCTCGCGATGCTGCGCGGCGGCAATCTGCACGGCCTGATGAACCCGGCCGACCAGCGGGCCTCCCTCTTCATGTTCGGCGGCTACGACTGACGGCCACGCGCAGCCCGCCGCCCGCACCGCGCGCTTGCGCCCGTCCGCCCGTCCGCCCGTCCGCCCGTCCGCCCGCGACCGACAGGACTGCCATGACCGAGACCCGCCCCGGCGACCCGTACCGGCTCGGCGCCGACTGGGACGGGCAGGGCGTCAACTTCGCCGTGCACTCCTCGGCGGGCGCGTACGGCGGCGACGTCGTGCTCTGCCTCCTCGGCGAGGACGGCCGGGAAAACCGGGTGCCGCTGTCCGTCGACTGCGACATCTGGCACGCCTACCTGCCGGAGGTCCGGCCGGGACAGCGGTACGGCTTTCGCGCGCGCGGCCCGTACGACCCCGCGCGCGGGCTGTTCTTCGACCCCGGGACGCTGCTGCTCGACCCGTACGCCAAGGCGATGAGCCCGGGGGGTCCGGGCGCGCCGCGCAAGCCGGTCTGCCGCGTCGCGGACACCGCCTTCGACTGGGGTGCGGACAGCCCGCCGAACCGGCCCTGGTCGCGGACCGTGCTGTACGAGACGCACGTCAAGGGGATCAGCGCCACCCACCCCGAGGTGCCGGAGCACGCGCGCGGCAGCTACGCCGGGCTCGCGCACCCGGCGGTCATCGGGCACCTCATCGACCTGGGGGTCACCGCCGTCGAACTGCTGCCGGTGCACCAGCACCTGCCCGAGCAGTTCCTGCTCGACCGGGGGCTGACCAACTACTGGGGCTACTCGACGATCGGCTTCTTCGCGCCGCACGCCGGCTACAGCTCGGCGGGCGGCGCGGGCGAGCAGATCACCGAGTTCAAACGGATGGTCGCCGCCCTGCACGCGGCGGGCCTGGAGGTCATCCTCGACGTCGTGTACAACCACACGGCGGAGGGCCCGCCGTTCGACCCCGCGCTGAGCTTCCGGGGCCTGGCCAACGAGGTCTACTACCGGCTCGACCCCACCGACCCGTCCCGCTACATCGACACCACCGGCACCCGCAACACCCTTGACACCGGCCGCCCCGAGGTGCTCCGGCTCATCATGGACTCGCTGCGCTACTGGGTGCGGGACATGCACGTCGACGGCTTCCGCTTCGACCTCGCGGCCACCCTCGCCCGGCAGCACGGCTACGTCGACCGGCTGTCCGCCTTCTTCGACCTGCTCTACCAGGACCCGGTGCTGAACCGGACCAAGCTCATCGCCGAGCCCTGGGACGTCGGCGCGCCCGACAGCTACCAGGTCGGCCGTTTCCCGGCCGGCTGGGCGGAGTGGAACGACCGCTACCGCGACACCGTCCGCGACTTCTGGCGCGGCCGGTCCGCCGTCGCCGACCTCGGCGCGCGGCTCACCGGCTCCGCCGACCTCTACGCGGCCGACCGGCGCGGCCCGGACGCCTCCGTCAACTTCGCCGCCTGCCACGACGGCAAGACCCTCACCGACCTGGTCAGCTACGAGCGCAAGCACAACGAGGCCAACGGCGAGGACAACCGCGACGGCGGCAACGACGACCGCGCCGCCAACTACGGCGTCGAAGGCCCCACCCCCGACCCGGAGATCACCGCCGTACGGCAGCGGCAACAGCGCAACATCCTCACCACGCTGCTGGTCTCCCAGGGCGCGACGATGCTCTACGGCGGCGACGAGATCGGCCGCACCCAGGGCGGCAACAACAACGCGTACTGCCAGGACAACAGGACCAGTTGGTACGACTGGGCGGCCCAGGACACCTCGCTCAGCTCCTTCGTCCGCCGCGTCGTGGCCCTGCAACGCGACCACCCGGCCCTGCAACGCCGCTCCTTCCTGCGCGGCGAGAGCGCTCCGCCCGGCTCCCCCGGCGGCCCGGCGCTCCCGGACATCGGCTGGTACGACCGCACCGGGCAGCCGATGACCACCCAGCGCTGGCAGGACCCGGCGACCCGGTTCCTCGGCCTGCTGCTGGCGGGCGACCGCGTCGACCCGCTCACCCCGGAGGGCCGCCCGCAGCGCGACGACGACCTCCTCGTGCTGTTCAACGCCGATACGACCGCCGCCGACTTCACCGTGCCCGGCAGGCCCGGCTCGGTCTACCGGATCGTGCTGGACACCACCGCCCCGGACGGCGCACCCGCCCCGGCCGACGCCCTCAAGTCGGGCGACCTGTGCGCCGTTCCACCTCGCACGACGATCGTCGCGGTGTCACCGTTGCCCGCTCCGGGGCCGTGACCGGCGCGTCCCAGTCGATGCGGTACCCGGTGAGCCAGTCCGTCCCCTCCTCCGGCTGCCGGGGCCGGTCCTCGTTCCGAACAGCCTGCTCCCCGGCCCCCGTGCGCCGGGCCATCCCCGCACTGGCCGCCACCACGCGCTCCACCCGCTCGCGCCGCAGCCCCTCGTAGGCCGCGAAGGCTGCTCGCGGGTCCGGCAGGTCGCGCAGGCACTTGGCGAGCACGACGCCGTCCTCGATGGCCATCGACGCGCCCTGCGCCGCGTTGGGCGCGGCGGCGTGCGCGGCGTCGCCGACGATCACCATCAGTGCTCTGGTCATGATGCTCCTGTGGTCCGTCAAGCGATTCGGAGCGTTTTCCCCGGTGCCCCCAGCGCTACCAGCCGGGGCCGGGTGCGTCCAGAGCACTCGCGGAGCAGCGTTCACCGCCGACGGATGCGGACTTGGCCAACAACAGGACGGGCAGGTGGGGCTGGAGCGACAGAACGTAACCCAACTGGCCTCCACCGTACCGTCGCCGGTCCGTCCGCAACGCTCCGAGCTGCGGAATCATCACGTCCGAACAGCTGCGCCAACACCTTTCCACGCGCGCGAACTCGGCTGAAAATACAGGATGCTGACAACTGATCACTCCGCGTAGTCTCTCTTTCCTGACCCGTAGGGAGGGATCGACCCATGGTTGAGACCGGGCAGCACGAGCAGCGCGAGGAACAGTCGCGGTTCGAGACGTACGACGGCGGCAGCGCCGAGGCCGAGCGGCGGATATTCGAACAGCTGGCACGCGAGATCATGAACGTGCAGCGGAAGACCAAGAAGAGCAGCGATGCGGCGAGTCTCGCGCGGACCTTCCACGCCAAGGCCGTGCTGGGCGTGGAGAACGCCCGCCTGCGGTTCCACGACGATCTGCCGGCCGCCCTGCGCACGGGCTACGCGCAGCCCGGCGCGGAGTACCCGGCCGTGCTGCGGCTGTCGAACGCGAGCGGGGCCCGGCAGCCCGACATCTCGCCCGATCTGCGCGGCGCGGCCGTGCGCGTCGAGGTCTCCGCAGAGGAGAACCACGACCTGCTGATGACCAACTTCCCGGTCTCGCACGCCGCCGACGCGCGCGAGTTCGTCGCCTTCGCCAAGGCCATGGCCGGTGCGGAGAGCACCCTGCAGAAGGCCTTCGGCCTCTTCGTGAAGCTGCCGATCGCCGTCGGCTGGTCGGTCGCCGCGCGGATGCGGCGCAATGTCCAGCAGGCCACCCGGCACAAGGCCGGCAGCCTGGCCAGGGAGACGTACTGGAGCCGTGGCGCGATGCTGTGGGGCGAGGCCGGCCCGGTCCGCTATCTGCTGCGCCCGGCCCCCGGCGGCGCCCCCGCGCCCGATCCCGTGAGCACCGACCCGCACTATCTGCGCCGCGAGCTGGCGCGGCGGCTGAGCGAGGGCGAGGTGGCCTTCGAGCTGTGCGTGCAGCGGTTCGTGGACGAGACGCTCACGCCGATCGAGAACGCGGCGGTGGAGTGGCTGGAGACGACCGCGCCGCTGGTGCCGATCGCGACGCTGACCGTGCCGGGGCAGGACATCGACACCGCACAGGCCCGCTCGGCGTCCCGGCGCGTCGAGGAACTGGCCTTCAACCCCTGGCACACGACGGACGAGTTCCGCCCGCTGGGCAACATCAATCGGGTCCGCAAGCTCGCGTACCAGGCGAGCGCCGCGCACCGGCAGGGGCTGCGCTTCACCACCGTCGAGCCGCGCCGCAACGCCCTGCTGGGCGTTCCGCTGCGGGCCGCGTTCCGCTTCGTGAACCGCTATGTGCCGTGGCACAAGCTGCCGGTGCAGCTGAGCCTGCTCAACCTGGTCGCGCTGCGGCAGGCGCTGCGCCGTCTCAATCTGATCGACACCGAGATCCGCGAGGCGCCGCCGGAGGCCGAGCCGGTGCCCGCGCCCATCGACGAGAAGACCCGCGTCACCCGCTCGTACGACGGCACGTCCAACGACCTCTCCGACCCGAAGATGGGCGCGATCGGTTCGGCGTTCGGGCGCAACCTCAAGGCCGAGTACCGGCCGGACCTCTTCGATGTCCCGAACCCGGTCACGGTCAGCAAGCAGCTGCTGTACCGCGACAGGTTCCTGCCCGCCGAGTCGCTGAACGTGCTGGCGGCGGCCTGGATCCAGTTCCAGGTCCACGACTGGGTCAACCACCGGCGCTACCCGGTCGGCGGCAAGGCCGTGGAGTTCCCGCTGCCGCCCGGTGACAGCTGGCAGAACACCCCCGGCGGCCCGAGCGAGAGCGTGATGCGCTTCGCCGAGAACGAGGGCATCGAGGCGCCGGGCGAGCGCCCGCCGATCCTTTTCGGCAACACCGCCTCGCACTGGTGGGACGGCTCCGAGGTCTACGGCGGCGACGAGCGCACCGCGCGCTCGCTGCGCGAGCCGGACGGCGGGGCGGCGCTGCGGCTGGAGGACGGGCATCTGCCCGGCGGCCTCAACGGCATTCCGCTGACCGGCTTCAACGAGAGCTGGTGGCTCGGCCTCAGCGTGATGCACACCCTCTTCGCCCGTGAGCACAACTCGGTCTGCGAGGCGCTCCGGCAGGAGTACCCGTCGATGGGCGAGGAGCGGATCTATCACACGGCGCGGCTGGTGGTCTCCGCCCTGATCGCCAAGATCCACACGGTGGAGTGGACCCCGGCGATCCTGGCCACCGAGGCGATCGACATCGGCCTCAAGACCAACTGGCAGGGCCCGCCGAACACCTGGCTCAACAAGCTGGGCCTGTGGCTGTTCGAGGCGCACTCGCTGACCGGCATCCCCAAGACGCTGCCGGACCACCACGCCGCCCCGTACTCGCTGACCGAGGACTTCGTCACCGTCTACCGGATGCACCCGCTGCTGCCCGACGACTACGAGCTGCGCGAGCACCGCTTCGGCCAGCGCCTGGAGACCCTGGGCTTCCACGACCTCCAGGGCACCGCCGCCGAGTCCGTCATCCGCAAGACCGGCCTGACCGACTCGCTCTACTCACTCGGCATCACCCACCCCGGTGCGATCACGCTGCACAACTACCCGCGCTCGCTACAGAAGTTCGAGCGCGACGGCGAGCTGATCGACCTCTCGGTGGTGGACCTGGTACGGACCCGGCGGCGCGGGGTGCCGCGCTACAACGACTTCCGCAGCGGGCTGCACAAGCAGCGCGTCCGGAGCTTCGAGGACCTGTCCACCGACCCGGAGACGGTGGCGCGGCTCAAGGACGTCTACCGCAACGTGGACGAGGTCGACACCATGGTGGGGCTGTTCGCAGAGAACCCGCCCGAGGGCTTCGGGTTCAGCGACACGGCCTTCCGCATCTTCATCCTGATGGCCACCCGGCGGCTGCAGAGCGACCGCTTCCTGACCGTCGACTTCCGGCCCGAGGTCTACACCCCGCTGGGCATGGACTGGGTGGAGAAGGGCGACATGACCGCCGTCATCCTGCGGCACTGCCCGGAGCTGGCCAGCCTGCTGCCGCGGGACGCGAGCGCCTTCGCGCCCTGGCGGCCGGTGACGCCGTCGCGCAACTCCGCCCCGGACAAATAGGGGAACGCGATGACCACGCACGCAGAGGGTGGCCGGACCGCCGGGTCCGGCCACCCGGGCCTCGACGACCTGCTCGCCCGTCCGCTGCTGGAGACGGTGTGGCGACGCCGTACGCACCGGGTCAGCCGGGGCGCGTCGGTGCCGGCCGGGTCGATGAGCTACGCCTCGCCGCACTCGCCCGAGCCGCTGGACGAGCTGGAGGAGGCGGTGCTGATCGCGATCACCGGCTGCACCGGACTCACCATGCCGGACCGGCCGTTCGACGACCCGTGCGACGGCAAGCCGATCATGGCGAAGCCCAACCTCACCATGGCCGGCCGGACGGCGGGCAGCCCCGACAACGCCCAGGCCACCCACTTCTTCATGATCAACGACAGCGGGACGTACCTGCTCCGCAACCTGCCGCCCGCGCCGAAGGAGCCCTTCGACGCGGCGACCCTGATCGACCGGGCCCGGCTCGCCAAGGTCAAGGTGCTCGACCAGCGACTCGACGTCGCGGAGGGGCTGCGGGACTTCCCCGCCTACCTCGACTCCAACCGCTTCCTGTCCAACCTGCCCGGCAGCACGCTGTTCCTGCCGGTCGTCGACCTCTCCCACCAGTACATCAACGCCATCATGTACCTGCTCACCCAGCCGGACGGCGCCCGGCCGACGCTCGTCGACGACCGGAACTTCTACCGTCCCGCCGGGGTGAAGAAGTGGGTGAAGAACGGCTTCCTGAACAAGGACGTGAAGCTGCCGCTGGGCGCGCTCGGTCCGCTGCGCACCCAGATCGAAGCCGATCTGCTGGTCCAGAACCTGATGCTGGTCGCCGAGGGCATGGGGCTCGGTGCGTGGATCCACGCCTCCATCAACCCGCAGATCGCGCTGGGCGACCCGAAGTTCTCCCGCGCCTACGGCCAGATGCTCGGCTTCACCTTCATCACTCCGCGCTGGCGGCTCGCCGACGCCTGGCGCTGGCAGCTGCCGCTGCCCAAGTTCGCGTCCGTACGGTCCCACCCGGTGGGCCTGGAGCGCGCCGGGGAGCGGCTGATCGCCGCCGCCTGCCCGCCGTACCACGCGTCGATGTCGGACGCGGTGGACTCGGTGATCCGCGCGAAGTTCGGCACCGGCGGCGTCTACGCGGACAAGGACGTCTTCGCCCGCATCTACAAGAACGACTACGGACAGCGCTATCTCGCGGAGGCGAGCGAGTACGAGGAGCGGGTGATCGACTGCGCGCGGGACATCTGCGAGTACATCCTGGCCACGCACGGCCGCTTCCCGGCCCACACCGACGCGATCCACGTCCCCGGCATCTGGTTGCAAGCACACCACGTAGAGAACGACTACTACGACCGGTTCTTCAACCACGGCCTGACCGAAGCGCACCGCAGGCACGCCGAACTGTGGGACTGAGTCAACCGATCGGCGGCACGACGCAGTCGATCAAAAACGGACCAGACACGGCCAACGCCCGCTCCAATAGCTCAGTGAACTCCTCGGCCGTATCCGCTCTGGCCGCCGGCACACCCATGCCGGCGGCCAGCGCGACGAAGTCCAGTTCCGGCCGGGACAGATCGAACAGCGCACGGGCCCGCTCCCCCGCCGGAGCGGCGCCGACCTGCCGCAGCTCCAGATCGAGGATCGCGTACGAGCGGTTGTTGAACACGACGGTGGTGACGTTGAGCCCTTCGCGGGCCTGCGTCCACAGCGCCGAGATGGTGTACATCGCGCTGCCGTCGGACTCCAGGCACAGCACGGGCCGCTCAGGACAGGCCACCGCCGCACCGGTCGCCACCGGCAAGCCCTGCCCGATCGCGCCGCCGGTCAGCGTCAGCCAGTCGTGCCGCGGCGCCCCCGCGGTGGCCCCGGCCAGCCACAGCCCGGAGGTGTTCGCCTCGTCCACCACGATGGCGTCAGCGGGAAGCAGCGCACCGATCGCGTCAGCGGCGGACTCAGCGGTGAGCGCGCCCTCGGGCCGCGCGGGCCGCCGCGCGACCGCGGTAGCGGCCCGACTCCCCCCACCCAACCGATCAGCCAACAGGCCCAACTCCTCCACCCCGATGACATGCGTCCGACACCCCTCCGGCACCAGATCCCCCCGCTTACCCGGATACGCGAAGAAACTCACCGGCGAGGCCGCACCGACCAGCACCACATGCTTGAACCCTTCGAGCTGGGCGGCGGCGAAGTCGGCGAGATAGGCGAGCCGGTCGACAGCGGGCAGCCCGGCCCCCCGCTCCAACCGCGCCGGAAAGGTCTCGCACAACACCGTCGCCCCGGTAGCCGAGGCGATCCGCCCCGCCGCGACCAGCCCGGCCTCCCGAGTCGCACCCCCGCCCAACAACATCACAGTCGACTCCCCAGAGCCCAACACCTCACCCACGAGCTCCACATCACCCACCACGACAGAATCCTCGACCGACACACTCGCGAACCCCACAGCCGCAGTTTCCGACCAGGAAACATCAGCGGGCAGAATAAGAGTCGCCACACTCCCCCCAGGACCGCTGGCGGCATCGATGGCCTCCGCGACGTCCAGACTCAACTCCGCCGGATCGTACGTACGGCGGATCCAGCCGGAGACCGTCCCCGCCAAGGCGTCGATGTCCGACTCCAACGGAGCGTCCAGCGCCTTGTGCCCCAAAGCGTGATCACCGACGATATTGACGATCCCGGTCCGAGCCCGCCGAGCGTTGTGCAGATTGGCGAGCCCGTTGGCGAGCCCCGGCCCCAGATGCAACAACGTGCAGGCGGGCCGCTCAGCCATCCGCCCGAACCCGTCGGCAGCCCCCGTGGCCACGCCCTCGAACAGAGTCAGCACGGCACGCATCCGCGGAACGTCGTCCAACGCCGCGACGAAGTGCATCTCCGACGTACCGGGGTTCGCGAAACACACGTCGACACCACCGTCGACGAGGCCGCGAATCAGGGTCTGCGCGCCGTTCGGCATGGGGTCCGCCTCTGCTAGGAGTGACACCGGAAAGCCAGTCTCACCCGACAGAACCCACCCGCGAAAGCCCCGGTCACAACGGGCTGGCAAAGACGCCCCCACACCACACGGAGCGACGACCCGCAGGCCCCGCCGGCCGGGAGCCTCCCACAGCACCCACTCTGACGGACCCCCGGGGGCCCCACGTCGCGACGGGAAGTCGGCGGCCCCACGTCACGACAAGCCGTCGGCGGCCCGACGCGACAGGGCGGGGATGCCCCCTACCGGTGGCGGACCGGAGAAGTGACAGGAGGGGGTGGGGCCGGAGGGGCGGTAGGTCCTGGACGCTGTCGTGTATTTGTGGGCCGCCAGGCCCGTAAATACACGGTCCAGGACCTACCGCCCCGCAGGCCCCGGCCCCGCACCCCAGTCACACCCGCACAAAGCCCCGCCGCGGCCGCCGAGCCAAGGTGTAACCACCGACACCGGCAAGCGCCCCCAGCACACCACCGCCAACGGTCCAGAGCCACCGATCGGACCACCACCCACCAACGGCGCTATCGCCCTCACCGTCACCCGCGTCCGAACCCGAGCCCGAGCCCGAGCCCGCGTCAGAGCCGGCCCGAACAACCGCCCCCAACGGAGCCGTCAACTCCCCACCAGACGCAACCGACCCACCCGCATCCTCACTATCGGCAGAGACCACAGCCCGCACCGGCAGCCCCAAGTCCCGCTCCGGCACATCCACAACGGTCAGCCGCAGATAATACGAACCAGGCAACGGATCGTTGGACCACGGCTCAGCCCAAGGCCGAACCGTACGCAACCTGCACCGGAGCGTCACCGACTCCGCCTGCTCCCCCGCCTCCCGCACCGCATGCCCCGACGCACACGCCTGCCGCCGACGCAGCCCGTCAAAGACGTCCAACCGCCACGTAGCGGCGCCATGCCGGGAAGCGACCTCCGGCAGATTGACCACAGCCTTGGCCGTGACGTTCTCGCCGGCCCCAGCGGGGAACACCCAGTAGAGGTAGTCGCCATTGGACGCGTCGGCCTCAGCCCGCTCCCCCTGCTCGATCCCGGCCGCGGTACGGAACGTAGTGCCCGCCTCAGTAGGCGCGTCGTCAGCCAAAGCCGACGAAGCACCCCCCAACAGCACCACACCACTCAACAACCCAACACCAACCACATGAACCGCACGCGAAGCACCACGCATCAGACAGCCCTCCCCGTACCGACACGCCAACGCGTCAACAGTCCCCACAGCAACCCGGCGATCAGCCCGGTGAAGGCCAGCACGGCCAACAGAACCCAGCCACGCCCGAGCCCGAACGCGGCGACGTCCATCGGCTCGTCGGGCGACTCCACGAGAGCCACCGACAGTTCGACCGGCAGCCCCGGATCGCGCTTCACCGAAGGGGGCGCGGAGAAGGAGTTGCCGACATCGAGACAGACCGTCCGAGCCGGCGGCGGAGTCCCGTCGTCAGCGTCGTCCTCGGCGGCGAGCGGATACCTCAGCCCGGCCGAGATCACGTCCGTACGGCCGCTGTCGGCGTCGGTGCCGCGTACCAGCTCCCGGCCCTTGTCGGTCACGGCGCGCAGCAGAACCCCGTAGTCCCGGTTGACCGCGCGGTCCGCGCCGACGCTCACCGAGGCCCGCAGTTCCTGGCCAGGCTTGACCGGAATCCGGTACCAGCGGTGCTCCTCGAACTTCTCGCGGTCGGTGTAGAGACCCGCGCCGAGCTGCGGCGCGTTCTCGCACGCCGTGGAGCCCTGTACGGCCTTCGGGGTCTCGACGGGCGTGTCGACCGAGCGGCGGACGAGCTGCTTGACGCGGCCGGAGAGCTCGTCCTTGTGCTGGACGGCTGTGTAGGTGCCGCCGGTGGCCTCAGCGATGCAGCTGAGCTGCTCGCGGACCTTCGCGTCCTGGGTCAGACCCAGCGTGTCGACGACCAAGTGGGTTCCCTTGGCGGCGAGTTCACGTGCCACGTCACAGGGGTCGGGCTGCCCGCAGGAGTCCTCACCGTCGGTGATGAGCACGATCCTGCGGGTGCCCGCGCCGTCGCCGAGGTCCTTGTCCGCGCCGCGCAGCGCGAGCCCGATGGGGGTCCAGCCGGTGGGCCGCAGGGTGGCCACGGCCGCCTTCGCCTCGGTCCTGTCGACCGGGCCGACGGGGTAGAGCTGTTGGCTGTCCCGGCAGCCCACCACCTTGTCCTTGCCGGGGTAGTTCGCGCCGAGGGTGCGTATGCCGAGCCGCACCTCCTTGGGCGCCGCGTCGAGCACCTCGTTGAACGCCTGCTTGGCGACGCTCATCCGGGACTTCCCGTCGACGTCCCGGGCCCGCATCGAGCCGCTGACGTCCAGCACCAGCTCGACCTTGGGGGATTCCTGCGATGGCTCGTCAGCGGCGGCCTGCGCCGGGAAAAGCCCTGTGGCGGTGGCTGCGATGAGGCCGCACAGGCCCACCGCCAGCCGTTTTCTTACGATCATCCCCGGATCTTATTGATCTTCAAGTCTTCTGGCGAAACGGCGGGTTGGCCGACCCCGGCCCGGCGTACCTGGGGAGGCTGGCCGACCCCGGCCCGGCGGGCCTGAGGTCCTTCCACGGCATGGCCTCTTCGAGCCGGCCGGCGATCCGGAACAGCAGGTCCTCCCCGCCGTAGGGAGCGACGAGTTGCACGCCGACCGGCACGCCGGCCTCGCTCCAGCCGAGCGGCAGACTGATCGCGGGCTGCCCGGAGATGTTGAACACGATGGTGAACGGGCCGTAGGCGAAGAGCGAGGTGAGCCAGCTCGTCACGGTGTGGCCGGGGCCGTCGTAGCGCAAGGTGCCGTGCGGCGCGGGCAGTTGTCCCAGCGTCGGGGTGACCAGCAGGTCGTACTCGGTGAAGAACGCGCCCACCGACCGGCACACCTGGTTCTGCGCGGCGAACGCGGCCACCAGGTCGAGGGCGCCGAGCTCCCGCGCCTCGACACAGGGTTACCCACTCGACGTCGCGAGACATCTCCCGCATGCTCGCAGCGCCCGCCCGCCTCCGTCGACCGAATCGTTCCCGGCGCGCCCGTACCCCGCTACGCTTGATCGCGCCGACCGGCGAGCCGGCCGTCCGGCCGAGGAGGTTGCCGTGGACGTCACCGACCCGAGCTCCGCGAAGGACCCGATGACCACCCAGGACCCCACCCCCACCCCCAGCCCCGCCCAACACCCAGCCAAGGACCCCGTACGGACCGAGCGGAGCGGCCCCGTGACGACCGTCGTGCTGTCCCGCCCGGAGAGCCGCAACGCCGTGGACGGCCCGACCGCCGCCGCGCTCGCGGACGCCTTCCGCGCCTTCGAGGCGGACGACGGGGCGCGGGTGGCGGTGCTGTGGGGAGAGGGCGGCGGCTTCTGTTCCGGAGCGGACCTCAAGGCGATCGGCACCGAGCGGGCGAACCGCGTCGCACCGGACGGGGACGGCCCGATGGGGCCCACCCGGCTGCGGCTGACGAAGCCGGTGATCGCCGCGATCAGCGGCCACGCGGTGGCGGGCGGTCTGGAACTCGCGCTCTGGTGCGACCTGCGGGTCATGGAGGAGGACGCGGTCCTCGGCGTGTTCTGCCGGCGCTGGGGCGTTCCGTTGATCGACGGCGGAACCGTGCGGCTGCCAAGGCTGATCGGGGCGAGCCGGGCCATGGACCTCGTGCTGACCGGCCGGCCGGTCGAGGCGCGGGAGGCGTACGAGATCGGCCTCGCCAACCGGGTGGTGCCGGCCGGCGGGGCCCGCGCCGCCGCCGAGGAGCTGGCCGCCGGGATCGCCCGCTTCCCGCAGACCTGCCTGCGCGGCGACCGGGCGTCGCTGCTGGAGCAGCAGGGGCTTCCGGAGGAGCGGGCGATGGCCGGTGAACTGGAGCACGGCAGGGCCGCGCTGGCGGAGGCGGCGGCCGGGGCCGCGCGCTTCGCGGCGGGAATGGGCCGTCACGGTGAGTTCAGTTAGCGCGGAGGCCCAGCGGAGCGGCGTCTTCCGTCTCCGCCCGGGCTCCGCCATCATGAACCGCCGTCAGCTGTCGACGGAGAGGACACATCATGGCGGGACTGCGGATGGGACAAGGCGTACTGCGCCGCAAGCCCATTGACCAGATCCAAGAGGGCGGCGAGGGTGAGCAACTCACCCGCACCCTGGGCCTCTGGCAGCTCACCGCGATCGGTGTCGGCGGCATCATCGGCGCGGGAATCTTCACCCTCGCCGGCACCGTCGCCAACGGCACGGCCGGGCCGGCGGTACTGCTCTCGTTCCTCATCGCGGGCGTCGCGAGCGCGGCGGCGGCCTTCTCGTACGCGGAGTTCGCGGGCCTCATCCCGAAGGCGGGGTCCGCGTACACCTATGGCTACGCGGTGCTCGGCGAGCTGGTGGGCTGGTTCATCGGCTGGGACCTGCTGCTGGAGTACACGGCGATCGTGGCGGTGGTCGCCATCGGCATCTCGGGGTACTTCTCCTTCCTGCTGGGGGAGATGGGCACCGATCTGCCGGCCTGGATGCTGGGCGCGCCGGGCACCGGCGGCGGGCACAGGGTGGACCTGTTCGCCGCCGTGCTGTGCCTGTTGATCGCCTATCTGCTGACGCTGGGCATCAAGAACGCCGCGCGGTTCGAGATGGTCGTCGTGGTGCTGAAGGTCGTGGTGGTGATCGTCGTCATCGCGGTCGGCTTCTTCCACGTCGAGACCGGCAACTACAGCCCGTTCTTCCCGTTCGGGGTCAGCGGGGCGTTCACCGGCGCGGCCACCGTCTTCTTCGCGGTCTTCGGCTATGACGCGATGAGCACGGCGGCCGAGGAGTCCAAGGACGCGCAGCGCCACATGCCCAAGGCGATCCTGTACTCGCTCGCCATCTCGATGGTGCTGTACGTGCTGGCCTGCCTGGTGCTGACCGGTATGCAGAACTTCACGGACATCGACCCGGAGAGCGGCTTCTCGACGGCGTTCAAGTCGGTGGGCCTGGGCGGGCTCGCGGACGTCATCGCGGTCGGCGCGATCATCGGCATCATGACGGTGATGTTCACCTTCATGCTCGGGGTGACCCGTGTCTGGTTCTCGATGAGCCGGGACGGCCTGCTGCCGAAGTGGTTCGCCAAGACCCACCCGACCCGCCATGTGCCGACCCGGGTGACCTGGATCGTCGGCTTCGCGTCTGCCGCCATCGCCGGTTTTATTCCCATCGGGGAGGCCGCCGAGCTGACGAACATCGGCATCCTGCTGGCCTTCATCGTGGTGTGCATCGCGGTGATCAGGCTGCGCTACAAGCAGCCGGACCTGCCGCGCACCTTCCGCTGCCCGGGGATGCCGTACGTCCCGGTGATCGGCGTGGCCTTCTCGATCTGGCTGATCACCTTCCTCCAGTGGCAGACCTGGGTGCGGTTCGCGGTGTGGTTCCTGATCGGGCTCGGCGTCTACTTCGGCTACTCGTACCGCAAGTCGGAGCTGGCCAAGACGGAGCCCGCGCGGCAGGACTGAGGGGCGTGACGGCCGGGCTGAGGGGCGTACGGCGAAGGGCAACGGGGGCCGGCATTCGAATGGTGCGACTCCCCGCCGTGGGGCACCGTGGACTGGGACATCAGGCAGCAGCCTCACCGCTCAGGGAGTCACCGTGACCGATCACACCTACCGCGTCACCGAGATCGTCGGCACCTCGCACGAAGGCGTGGACGCCGCGATCCGCAATGGGATCAAGCGCGCCTCCCAGACCCTGCGCGGCCTGGACTGGTTCGAAGTGCAGCAGGTGCGGGGCCACATCGTGGACGGGCGGGTCGAGCACTTCCAGGTGGGCCTGAAGGTCGGTTTCCGGCTGGAGGACGAGCCTTCCTGACGCGCTCGCCCCGCCGACCCGGTGCGCCGCCGCCCGTTGTGCCCAGCTGACCCAGTGCCCAGCTGACCCAGTGCCCAGCTGACCCAGTGCCCAGCTGACCCAGTGCCCAGCTGACCCGGTGCCCAGCTGTCCCGGTGCCCAGCTGACAGGCACCGGCCGCCGGGCACCGGTCACGCGCGCCGCGTGTCACCGCGCAGCACCCCGGCGAGATAGCCCGCCGTCACGCTCCGGGCAGCGCGGGCCACTTCCGCCGGGGTGCCGGCCGCCACGATCCGTCCGCCCTCGTCGCCCCCGCCGGGGCCCAGGTCGATGACCCGGTCGGCGCCCGCCACCACATGCATGTCGTGCTCGACCACCACCACGGAGTTCCCCGCCGCGACCAGCCCGTGCAACTGGCGCAGCAGCAGCTCGGTGTCGGCCGGGTGCAGCCCGGTGGTGGGCTCGTCGAGCAGGTAGAGGGTGTGCCCGCGGCGCGAGCGCTGGAGTTCGGTGGCGAGCTTGATGCGCTGTGCCTCGCCGCCGGACAGCTCGGTGGCGGGCTGGCCGAGCCGCAGGTAGCCGAGCCCCACCTCCTGGAGGGTGCGCAGACTGCGGGCGGCCGACGGCACGTCGGCCAGGAAGCCGGCGGCCGTCTCGACGGTCATGGCCAGCACTCCGGCGATGTTCACGCCGCGATAGGTGATCTCCAGCGTCTCGGGGTTGTAGCGGTCGCCGCCGCAGACGGTGCAGGCCGCGTAGGCGCCGGGAAGGAACAGCAGCTCGACGGCGACGAAACCCTCGCCCTGGCAGTTCTCGCAGCGGCCCGTCGCCACGTTGAAGGAGAAGCGGCCCGCGGTGTAGCCGCGCGCCCTGGCCTCGTCGGTGGCCGCGTAGAGCTTGCGTACGGAGTCGAACAGGCCGGTGTAGGTGGCGAGGTTGGAGCGCGGGGTGCGTCCGATGGGCTTCTGGTCGACGCAGACCAGCCGGTCGACGGCTTCGAGCCCCTTGACAGCAGCCACCGCCGTCACATCGGCGGTGTCCGTACGGGCTGAGTCGTCCTCGGCACCGTCGGCACCGTCGCCATCGGCGTCGGACTCGCCCGGCCGCCCGCTCTCGCCCCCGGTGCCGAGGTGGTCGCGCAGCACGTCCGCGAGCACCTGGCTGACCAGCGTCGACTTGCCCGAACCGGACACGCCGGTGACCGCGGTGAAGACCCCGAGCGGGATCTCCGCGTCGAGATCCCGCAGGTTGTGCCGGTTGACGCCGTACAGCCGCAGCAGGCCGGACGGCTCGCGCGGGGGCTCGGGCGCGGCCCCGGAGAGCTCGCCGGGGAAATCGCCGGAAAACTCGCCGGGGAAGAGGAATCTGCGGGTCGCCGACTCGGCCACCTCGGCCAGGCCGGCCACCGGGCCGCTGTAGAGCACCCGGCCGCCGTGCTCCCCCGCGTGCGGGCCGACGTCCACGATCCAGTCCGCGCGCCGCACCACGTCCATGTCGTGCTCGACGACGAACAGCGAGTTGCCGGCGGCCTTGAGCCGGTCCAGGACGGTGAGCAGCGCTTCGCCGTCGGCCGGGTGCAGCCCGGCGGACGGCTCGTCGAGGACGTAGACGACGCCGAACAGGCCGGACCGCAGTTGGGTGGCCAGCCGGAGCCGTTGCAGCTCGCCTGAGGAGAGCGTCGGCGTGGCGCGGTCCGTGCTGAGGTAGCCGAGTCCCAGTTCGGTGAGCACCTCGATGCGGGCCAGCAGGTCGCGGGTGAGGGTCGCGGCGACGCCGACGGCGGCCTCCTCCGGCACGCCGGGCTCGCCGGTGTGCTCGGCGGCCGGGCGCAGTACGGCGGCCAGCGCGGTGAGCGGCATGGCGGCCAGTTCGGCGATGTCGTGTCCGGCGAAGGTGACGGCGAGCGCCTCGGGGCGCAGCCTGCGGCCCTCGCAGGTCGGGCAGGGCAGGCTCTCCATGAACCGCTGGACGCGCCGGCGCAGCGCCGCGCTCCTGGAGTCGGCGAAGGTGTGCAGCACATAACGTTTCGCGCTCATGTACGTGCCCTGGTAGGGCCGTTGGATGCGGTTCGCGTCCCGTACGGGGTGCACGGTGACGACGGGCTGTTCGTCGGTGAACAGCATCCAGTCGCGGGCTTCGGGGGGCAGTTCGCGCCAGGGGCGGTCGATGTCGTGGCCGAGGGCGGCCAGGATGTCGCGGAGGTTCTTGCCCTGCCACGCGCCGGGCCAGGCGGCGATGGCGCCCTCGCGGATGCTGAGCGTGGGGTCGGGTACGAGGGAGTCCTCGGTGACCCGGTGGACGCGGCCCAGGCCGTGGCACTCGGGGCAGGCGCCGATGGCGGTGTTCGGCGAGAAGGAGTCCGAGTCGAGCCGCTCGGCCGTGCCGACCGGGTAGTCCCCCGCTCGGGAGAAGAGCATCCGCAGCGAGTTCGAGAGGGTGGTGACGGTGCCGACCGAGGAGCGCGAGGTGGGCACGGAGCGGCGCTGTTCGAGGGCTACGGCGGGCGGCAGGCCGGTGATCTCCTCGACCCGGGGCGCGCCGACCTGGTGGATCAGCCGGCGGGCGTAGGGCGCCACGGACTCGAAATAGCGGCGCTGCGCCTCGGCGTAGAGGGTGCCGAAGGCCAGCGAGGACTTCCCGGAGCCGGAGACGCCCGTGAAGACGACGAGGGAGTCTCTGGGGATGTCCACGTCGACGTCGCGCAGGTTGTGCTCGCGGGCACCGCGGACGCGGACGAAGGGGCTGCTCAAGGGTCGTCTCCACGGCTCGGGTGCGGCAGGGCGTTGCGCCTTCCGGGGCTGCGGCCGGGGCCGGCGTTGCGGCCGGGGCTGGACGAGGCTGCGGAGAGCTGACGGCCGGGAGGGTATTGGGGATGATTTTAGCCGTTTATCCCACGCTGCCGCTCCCTGCCCCGCCCACGCTGCCGCTCCCGGCCGTCCACGCCCCGCGGCGCTCGCCGCCGTCAGTCGGTCACCTCGATGCTCAGCTCGTCGTGCAGGAAGCACAGGTATCCGGCGGCCTTGAGCGTCTCGTCGAGCGGCTCGGCGTACGACCACGCGACATCGTCGAGCCGGCGGCCGTCGAGCGGCAGCGACCAGTACTCGGCGGTGCCCTTGTAGGGGCAGACCGTGCTGGTGTCGCTGTGTTCGAGCAGATCCGTGCGCACGTCGCCGCGCGGCAGGTAGTAGCGGTTCGGCAGCCCTGTCTCGGACAGCAGCATCGGCCGGGTGCTGTCGGCGATCACCTGCTCGCCGGCGAGAATCCGGACGTGGCGGCTGGAGCGGCGGACGTCGACGCGGTGGTACGGGTCGCGCAGGTGGCCCAGCACCTCTTCGTCCTCGTCGAGCCACTGGTCCATCGAGCCCCAGTACACGGCCTTGTAGCCGCGCAGCCAGGACGCCTCGGCCAGCGGCTCGGGGTAGGCCCAGACGGCGTTCTCGGCCACCCGGGCCGCGCCGCCCTCCTGCTGCGACTCCCCCGCGCCGCCCGCCGGCGACACCGACCAGTAGGCGGCCGTGCCCTTGAACGGGCAGTGCGTGTCGTGTTCGGTCGGCCGCAGCAGTTCGGCGGTCAGGTCCGCGTCGGGGACGTAGAGCTGGGGCAGCAGACCCGTCTCGTGCAGCAGCATGCCGTCTCTGGTGTCCAGCACCGTCTCGCCCGCGAACCGTGCGCGGACCCGCCGGGGAAAGTCCTGGAAGAACAACTTGTGGGCCGGACCGCGCAATTCGTAGTTGACGGTCTGCGGCGGACGGCCGGAGAGCGGCCCGTGGGACAGCGTGAGCGTCATGGTGTTTCCTTTTCCTCGGTCGTCCGACCGTATCGATCGCGCGGCACTCGCTTGAGGAGCTTGGCGCTGGCGTTTCGCGGCAAGTCGGCCACCAGCAGCACCTTCTTGGGGGCCTTGAAGTGGGCCGGCCGGTCCCGGGCGTGGGCGAGCAGTTTCGCCGCGGCCACCTCGGGGGTCTCCGCGCTCGGTTCGACGATCGCGGTGACCGCCTCGATCCAGCGGTCGTCCGGCAGCCCGACGACGGCCGCCTCGGCCACCGCGGGGTGCTCGTACAACACGTCCTCGACCTGCCGCGAAGCGACCAGCACGCCACCGGAGTTGATGACGTCCTTGACCCGGTCGACGACGGTGGGACAGCCCTCGGCGTTGTGCATGCTGCCTCCCAGGCTCCGGCTCGATGATCAGCCTCGGTCGCCGCCGCCCGCGCGTCAAGCGCCTTCCTGCCGCCGGGGCCGGCCGGGCGCGTCCCGTACGGCCTAACAGGAGGGGTCGCCGCGGTGCGTTCGGGCCGAGACTGGAGCGGTGTCCCCCGGCCGGAAAGGACCCGCCATGGCTTCGTCGTGCAGGAAAGACCTCGGGCTGCTCGCCCTGCGTGTGGGCACCGGAGGTGTGCTCTTCGCCCATGGCGCGCAGAAACTCTTCGGCTGGTTCGGCGGCCACGGCCTGGAGGCCACCGGAGCGGCCATGGAGGCGATGGGCTTCGTCCCCGGGCGGCAGAGCGCGCTGGCGGCCGGTCTGGGCGAGGCGGGCGGCGGCGTGCTGCTGGCCCTGGGCATCGCGACGCCCGCCGCCGGCGCGGCGGCGGGCGGAGCGATGGCGGGCGCGGTGGCGGTACACGCCCCGGCCGGGTTCTTCGCCGCTTCGGGCGGCTACGAGTACCCGGCGTTCCTGGGCTTCGTCGCGGCCGGCATCGGACTCGCCGGTCCCGGCCGGTTCTCATTCGACCACCTGACCCGGCATCACCTCGACCAGCCGTGGGTGCTCGCGCTGGCCTTCACCGGGAGCGCCGCGGCGGCGGCTGCCGTGCTGCGCCGCCGGGCCGCGGGCCGCAGCCGTACGGACGAGGACTACGGCCTCGACCCGGACGACTGACGCGGCTGGGGGGACGCGGCTGGGGGGACGACTGGCCGACGCGCCGCGGGCCCGCGGCGGCTGCGGCGGTTCAGGCCTTGTTCGCCTCTTCGGCGACGGACTTGCGGACCTCGTCCATGTCCAGGCCGCGGGCCTGGCCGATGAGGTCCTCCAGCGCCGCCTCGGGCAGCGCCCCCGGCTGGCCGAAGACGATGACGCCGTCCCGGACGATCATCAGCGTCGGAATCGACTGGATCTCGAAGGCGGCTGCGAGTTCGGACTGCGCCTCGGTGTCCACCTTCGCGAACACCAGGTCGGGGTGCGTTTCGGCCGACTTTTCGAAGATCGGGCCGAACTGCTTGCAGGGTCCGCACCACTCGGCCCAGAAGTCGATGAGGACAAAACTGTTCCCCGAGACAGTCGCGTCGAAGTTGTCCTTGGTGAGCTCTACCGTCGCGCTCATTCGAATTGCCTGCTCTCTCGTGCCGATGACGGGGGTACGAGCCGCATAACGGACAGCGTCAGCGACCTATTCCTGGCCGCTGCCCACGTACTGGTGCCGCCATGCGAAAAAGGCGGCATCAGTACGTGGATCATGCTGTTCTCGCAGGTCAGGCGAGTGGGGCGGTGAGGGTGACGGTCGTTCCCGTCAGCGCCCGGCTGACCGGGCCGTGGCCGACTCGGATCGGCGTGAGCGGGCTCGACGGTCACCTTCTGCGCGGTCGTCGTCACGCGGTAGCGTCGGGCCCATGACCGGAACGACCGAGACCGGAACAACCGACACTGACGCACCCCGCGCGTACGGCTGGCTGTTCGGGGCCCGCATCGACGATGAGCCCGAAGCACTCTTGGAGCCGCAGCTCTACTCGCCTTTCGAGAAGGACTGGGACGCCCAACTCGCGGCGATCGGGGCGTGGATGGAACGCCAGGGCTACCAGCGCCGCGGGTACGAGATCTGGTCGATCGCGCCGCCGACGCAGCAGCTCGCGCGGTACGTGGCCGAGCACCGGATCTCGGTCGTAGTGATCCCCGGCAGAGGCGTCATGGAGCGGATGCGGGACACCTGGGAGTGCTTCGCGCAGGTGATCGCGGACGTGGAAGCGGCCGGCGCCCGGATCGAAATCGCCGATCCGGACGCCCGGCCGAATCCATAGCCGGTGAGGTGCCGGCCCGGCTTGGACGCTCCGCGGGCGGGCCGCCCCGAGGAGGGCGCCGGACGCGTCGCTCAGCGAGTTTCACGCCGCTGAGCAACTCGTCCGGCGAACCCTTGACGCGGGTGCGGGCGGGGTCACACCGCCCAGTCAGAGATAAAAGACCAGGTCACGCAAGCTTTGCGGCGAGGGTGATGGTCGTTCCCGTCAGCGCCTGGCTGACCGGGCAGTTCTTCTTGGCGTCCTCGGCGGCGGCGGTGAAACCGGCCTCGTCCAGGCCCGGCACCTCGCCGCTGACCACGAGGTGGATGCCGGTGATGCCGGTGCCCGGCTGGAAGCTGACCTCGGCCCGGGTGTCCAGCCGGGTGGGCGGCGTGCCGGCCGTGGCCAGGCCGTTGGAGAGGGCCATCGAGAAGCAGCTGGAGTGAGCCGCCGCGATCAGTTCCTCGGGGCTGGTCTTGCCGTTCGCCTGCTCGGCGCGCGCGGGCCAGGAGACCGGGTAGTCGCCGATCCCGGAGGAAGCGAAGCTGACGGTGCCCTTGCCCTCCAGCAGATTGCCTTCCCAGACCGTGCTGGCGATGCGCTTGGTAGCCACTGCGGTACCTCCTCGTAGACGGGGTGTGTTCCAGATCATCCGGCCCCCACCCGACAACTCCGGAGCCGACCCGCCGTGTTCCGCGATGGGCGCATGGGAATCCACGGATGTTCCGCCGCGCGGCGCGGTCCCCGCCGAAGCGGGGCCGCAGCCCGGCCGGTCTCCCCCGGCAGCCCCGCCGCCCGCCCGCAGCGCCGGGGCCCGGCCGCAGCGCAGAAGCCCGGTCGCGTCCGGCCCGCGCTCTACCAGGCAGACGGCGCGTAGTCCTTGAGGAAGCAGCCGAAGAGGTCCTCGCCCAGCTCGCCGCGGACGATCGGGTCGTAGACCCGCGCCGCGCCGTCGACGAGGTCGAGGGGGGCGTGGAAGCCCTCCTCGGCCAGTCGCATCTTGTCGGGGTGCGGACGCTCGTCGGTGATCCAGCCGGTGTCGACGGCGGTCATCAGGATGCCGTCGGCCTCCAGCATCTCCTGGGAGCTGGTGCGGGTCAGCATGTTCAGCGCGGCCTTGGCCATGTTGGTGTGCGGGTGGCCCGCGCCCTTGTAGCCGCGGCTGAACTGGCCTTCCATCGCCGATACGTTCACGACGTACTTGCGGCGGGCGGCGGCTGCGGCCATCGCCGGGCGCAGCCGGCTGACCAGCACGAACGGCGCGGTCACATTGCACAGTTGCACTTCGAGCAGCTCGACCGGGTCGACCTCGTGCACCCGCTGGATCCAGGTGTTGGTCGGGTCCAGGTCGGGGACCAGCCCGCCTGCGTCGATGGCGGTGCCCGCGTCGATGCGGGCCGGCGAGGCGGAGCCGGTGGTCAGCGCGAGGGCGGTGATCGACTCCGGAGTGAGCGCGTCGTGCGCGGCCTTGGAGGGACCGGGCAGCGCGGCCTGGCTGCCGCTGCCGAAGCTGCCCAGCACGATCGACTCGGGCAGCTCGCCGGCGGGCAGCGGGGCCGATTCGGCGCCGAGCAGCTCGGCGTACGCCTTGGGGCTGCGGCGGACGGTCTGCGCCGCGTTGTTGATCAGGATGTCGAGCGGCCCGGCGGCGCTCACCGTGTCGGCGAGGGCGACGACCTGGGCCGGGTCGCGCAGGTCGATACCGATGATTTTGAGGCGGTGCAGCCACTCCGCGCTGTCCGGCATCGCCTTGAAGCGGCGGACGGCATCGCCGGGGAACCGGGTGGTGATGGTGGTGTGGGCGCCGTCGCGCAGCAGCCGCAGCGCGATGTACATGCCGATCTTCGCCCGGCCGCCGGTGAGCAGCGCGCGCCGGCCGCTGAGGTCCGTACGGGCGTCGCGCCTGCTGTGGTTCTCCTTGGCGCAGGGCTGGCAGAGCTGGTGGTAGAAGGCGTCGACCTCGCGGTAGCGGGTCTTGCAGATGTAGCAGGACCTGGGCCGCTCCAGGATGCCCGCGATCTCCGTGGTGGTGGAGGTCGTGAGCATGTTGCCGAGCGTCTCGTCGTCGATGCGGTCGGCCGCGCCGGTGGCGGTGGCTTCGGTGACGGCCTTGTCGTTGGCGGTCTTGGCGGCCCGGCGCTCCTGGCGGCGGCGCTGCTTCACGGTGCGGTAGACGCCCGCGGTGGCGCGGCGCACGGCGATGGCGTCGGGGTGGTCGACGTCCAGCTCGTCCAGCTCGGCGAGCACGCTCAGGCAGAGCGCCATGCGCGCGGGGTCGATGCCCGGACCGTCGGCGGGGGCGGGTACGGCCGCGGTGCGGTCGGCGCTGTCGGCCGCGCTCGCGTCGTGTTCAGGCGCGTCGTGTCCGGGCGCGTGCTGCTCGGGCGCGTACGCAGAGGCTGCGGCAGCGGTGCCGTCCGGGGTCTCGGGGGCCCGGTCCGGTGCGTCCTGCGGAGGCTTCGTGGTGGCCCGGCCAGCCGGATGGTCATTGCTCGTCGTGCTAGCCGTCATCGCCGCTGTCGCTTTCCGGATCGTCTGTTCTACCCAAGGTTCGGCGGAACTCTACGTTTGGTCGCCCAGTGCCGCCAAACGACAAGGCGCACTCATCCGATGTTTGTGGCGTCAAAAGTCTTCCGGTTCCCCCTGCGGCCCTGCACTATGCGGGGTGAGTTCAGTGACGAGAACTGGAGGCATGTACGTGACCATGTTTTCTGAGGTTCCTAAGGTTCCCAAGCTCCCTGAGGTTCCCGCCGTTTCCGGCGCCCCCGATCACGCCGCCGGCGGCGTCTCCCGGCGAAGCTTCGCCGGCGCGGCGGCCGCGGCCGGCGGGGCCGGGCTGTGGCTCGCGGGCGGGGGCGCCGCGTGGGCCGCCCCGGCGCGTACGCCCGGCGCGTCCGGGCTGCCCGCCGCGCGGGACGCGTACGAGACCTCCGTACGCGCCGCCGCCCTGCGCTGGCGGCGGATGCCGGCCGACTGGCGGGAGGCCCCCTTCCTCGGCAACGGCTACCTCGGCTGCCAGATCTACCGGGGCAAGCTCGCCGACACCGTCAAGGTGATGATCAGCCACACCCAGGTGCAGGACCAGCGAGGCCAGTGGCGGGCCGGCATCGGCTACTCCCGGCTGCCCGTGGGCCATCTCACCCTCACCCTGGCCGGCACGGTGACCGCCGTGGACTGGACCCTCGACCTGTGGGACGCCGAGCTGCGCGGCACCATCACCACCACCCGGGGCAGCGTCGCCTTCTCCGCCCTGGTGCACACCTCGCGCGGCGCTCTGCTGATCTCCACCCGGCCGAGCGACGGCGAGGAATCGGCGACCTGGTCGTTCGTCCCGCTGCCCGCCGCCACCACCCGGACCAGCGGAAAGCCCGCCGACTACACCCCGAACCCGGATCCGCGCACCGGATCCGCGAGCGGCACCGAGTACGCCGAGCAACCGCTGCTCGCGGGCGGCGGCTGGTGCACCGCCTGGCGCGAGCGGCGCACCGGCACGGCCCGGCTGCTCGCCCTGCACCTCGACTACGGCTTCCCCGGCGATCCCGCCGAGTCGACCCGGCGGGCCGTACGGGAGGTCGCGCGCACCCTGGCCGCCGACCCCGACCGGCTGGTCGGCGAACACCGCGACTGGTGGCACCACTACTTCCGGCGGAGCCTGCTGTCCGTACCCGACAAGCGGCTGCAGAGCTTCTACCTCATCCAGCTGTACAAGCTGGCCTGCTCGACGCGGGCGGCCGGGCCCGCCATGTCGGAGTGGGGGCCGTGGTTCCCCGAGGTGGGCAACAACTGGACCGCGCTGTGGTGGAACCTCAATGTGCAGATCGCCAGCTGGCCGATGTACGGCTCCAATCACCTCGAACTCGACTCGGTGACGAACGCCTTCCGCCGCTTCGAGGACAACCTCGCGCTGTCCGTCCCGGAGGAGTACCGCGACGGGCAGAGCTGCGCCCTGGGCCACCCGGCCGACTGGCGGCTGCGCCCTGGGGAGTGGACGGTCGGAGCGCCCGGTTCGAGTCACGTCTCGGACAATTTCGGCAATCTCACCTGGGGGCTGCACAACGTCTGGCTCGCCTACCGGCACACGCTGGACATCGGATCTCTGCGGGATGTGCTCTTCCCGATTCTGGCCAAAGCGGTCAACTTCTACGCGCGCTTCCTGCACGAGGGCCCGGACGGCAAACTGCACCTGCCGACGACCCGCTCACCCGAGTACGCGAACGCCGCGGACTGCAGTTACGACCTCTCGCTCATCCGCTGGGGCGTCACCACCCTGCTGGAGTCCGCGCGCCTGCTGCGCGTCGACGACCCGCGCGCCAAGCGGTGGCGGGACATCGCCGACCGGCTCGTTCCGTACGCCCAGGACCCGGCGACCGGCGTCCTGATCGGCGCCGGCGTGCCGCTCGCGGACTCGCACCGGCACTTCTCGCATCTGCTGTGGCTCTACCCGCTGCGCGAACTGGACTGGGACCGCACCGGCGACCGCGACCTGATGCGGCGCAGCTACGACCACTGGGTGAGCATGCGCTCCGCGTGGCACGGCTACAGCTTCGCGGCGGCGTCCTCGATGTGCTCGGTGATGGGCGAGCCCGAGCGGGCGCTGGACGAGCTGACCTTCTTCACCGACCGCAATATCGTCGCGGACTGCGAGCTGACGGCCAACACCATGTACCGGGAAGGCAGGAACTTCGCGCTGGAGAGCCCGCTCTCGGCCGCCCAGTCGATGCTGGACATGGCGGTGCAGAGCCACGGCGGAGTCGTGAAGGTCTTCCCCTCCGTGTCCCGGCGCTGGCCGGACGCCTCGATCGCGGGGCTGCGCACCCAGGGCGCGTTCCTGCTGGACGCCGACCGCTCCGGCGGCCGGACCCGCTGGGTGCGGGTGACCAGCGAGGCGGGCGCCCCGCTGGTGCTCCAGCACGGCGTCCGGGGCACGCTCCGGGTCAGGGACGGCGCGGGCCGCGCACTGCCCTGGAAGCCCGCCGGGGACGGCCGCATCGCGATCGAGCTGCGGCGCGGCCAGTCCGCGCTGGTCTCCGCGCGCGGCAGCGAGGTCTCGCCCCAGCCGCGCGATGTACCGGCCAACGGCGACTCGGCGCCCTGGGGCCTGCCGGCCTGACACGCCGCGCCCCGGCAGCCTGCTCGGGCGATGCGCGCCGGCAACACGCTTCGGCATCAGGCCAGTTCAGCGTGTGCCGCCGGGCCGCCCCCGCCGTGCCGGGGGGCTGGCCCCGCCGTGCCGGGGGGCTGGCCCCGCCGTGCCGGGGGGCTGGCCCCGCCGTGCCGGGGGGCTGGCCCGGCGGCGAGCCGTTCGCCTACGCTGCGCGCGGCGCGGTTGTGCGCCCGACTCGCAGCAGCTCGCGGAAGAGAGACTCCATGCGCCAGGAACACTCAGCGGCCGGCACCCGCCGCGTGCTCGTGCACGGCGCCGGGATCGGCGGTCTGACCGCCGCCGTCGCGCTGGCCCGGCTCGGCATCGAGGTGGACGTCGTGGAACTGCGCGCGGCCGACTCCGCTCCCGGTGTCGGGCTCATCCAGCCGTCCAACGCGCTGGGGGCGCTGGCGACCCTGGGCCTGCGTGACGCCTGCCTGGCCGCCGGTTTCTCCTTCGAGGAGTTGCACATCCGGTCGCCTGACGGCCGGCTGACCACCGCGATACCGCCGCCGGTCTCCGGCTACGGCCCGCCCTCGCACAACGCGATCAGCCGCGCCCGGCTGTCCGCGGTCCTCACCGGCGCGGCGCTGCGGTCCGGGGCCCGCATCCACTACGGCGCGACCATCACCGAACTCGTCGAGGACCCGGCCACCGTGACGGTGACCGCCTCCGCCCTCGAGCCGGACGCCGACGACAGCCCGGTGCTGCAAGGCTGCTACGACCTCGTCCTCGGCTTCGACGGCATCCGCTCGCCGCTCCGGACGCACCTCTACGGCAGCTCATACGAACCGGAGTTGACCGGACAGGCGGTCTGGCGCGCGAGTGTGCCGCGTCCCGCCGAGGTCGATCGCGTCATCATGTCCAGCGCGGGTGACCGCAAGGCGGTGCTGACGCCGATCGACGCCTCGACGATGTACATCGCGCTGGTCGTCCCCGCTCCGGGCAACCCCTGGATGGACCGGCAGCGGCTGCCG
The DNA here is from genome assembly GCF_035828615.1 of Streptomyces sp. H27-D2. Classification (NCBI taxonomy): domain Bacteria; kingdom Bacillati; phylum Actinomycetota; class Actinomycetes; order Kitasatosporales; family Streptomycetaceae; genus Streptomyces; species Streptomyces sp. H27-D2. The sequence continues at coordinate 36,267 of NZ_JAYMZR010000038.1, forward strand.
CAGCTCTTCCACGAGCAGCTCGTCGAGGCGGGCTTCGGGGGCACGGTCGGCGCGGTAGCCGACACCGTCAAGTCCTCCCGCACCGTCGCCTACACGCCGCTGGAGCAAGTCACCGTCGCCGAGCCCTGGTTCCGCGGCCGGATCGCCATCGCGGGCGACGCGGCGCACGCGACCGTGCCGCAGCTGGCGCAGGGCGCGGCCATGGCGGTGGAGGACGCGGTCGTGCTCGGAGAGTCGCTGCGCGAACATCCCGTTCTCGGCGCGGCCCTCACCGCTTGGTACGAGCGGCGGCGGCCGCGGGCCGCGTTCGTCCAGGACTTCTCGCGGGCTCTGCTGCGACAGGAGAGCGGCCTCGAGCTCAGCTCCGCCGAGGCGGTGTTGATGGGCATCGGCATCCCGGGGGCGCAGGCTCGGTTGGCGGAACCGTACTGAGCGCGTGCTGAATTCAGCCCTCCCCCGGTCTCCGGCCGGGAGGCGCCCCCGGCGCTTGAGGACACCCTGGCCGAAGGGCATCACGGCACCAGCGTGCCGCATCGCGGGGCCCGGTCAATCCAGACCGTTCCGGCGAACCGTCGGAACGGTCACGGCACGCGCTGCCCCTTGCCCAGCGTGATGATCCCGTTCGGGGACACCGCGTACAGCTCGCGGTCCCGGTCGGGGTTGACCCCGACGGTCGCGCCGGGCGGCACGTCCACGTTCTTGTCGATGACCGCGCCCCGCACCACCGCGTGCCGGCCGACCCGGACGTTGTCGTGCAGCACCGAGCCCTGGACCACGGCCCCTTCCTCCACGATCACACCGGGCGACAGCACCGAGCGGGTGACCTGGCCCCGGATGACGCGGCCCGGTCCGACGATGGACTCGCCCGCGATGCCGCCGGAGACGAACTTCGCCGGGGGCAGCTGGCCCGGGTAGGTGAAGATCGGCCAGCGCTGGTTGTGGAGGTTGAAGATGGGGTGCGCCGATATGAGGTCCATATGGGCCTCGTAGTAGCTGTCCAGGGTGCCCACGTCACGCCAGTAGCCGTGGTCGCGGGCCGTCTCGCCGGGGACGTGGTTGTCGTCGAAGTCGTAGACCTGGGCCATGCCGCGCTCGGTGAGCATCGGCAGGATGCTGCCGCCCAGGTCGTGCGCCGATCCCGGGTCCTCGGCGTCCTGGTGCAGCGCGTCGAGCAGGATCTTGGTGGTGAAGATGTAGTTGCCCATGGAGGCGAAGACCCGGCCCGGGTCACCCACCAGACCCGGCGGGTCGGGCGCCCCGGCGCACAGGACGAGTTGCACTTCGGGCGGCAGCTCGCGCATTGCCCGCAGCAGATGGGTGACGCCCTTCTGCCGGGTGATCCGGCCGACGAACACGACGCTCGGCCGGTCCGGATCGACGTCGAGCGCGCGGAGCACATCGGTGTCCGGATCGGGCCGGTAGAGCTCGGTGTCGATGCCGTTGTGCACGACCCGCACCCGGTCCGGGTCCAGGGCCGGGTAGCAGGTGAGGATGTCGGCCCGCATGCCGTGGGAGACGGCGATGACGGCGTCGGCCGCCTCGATCGCCGTACGCTCGGCCCAGCCGGAGAGGGCGTAGCCGCCGCCGAGTTGCTCGGCCTTCCATGGGCGCAGCGGCTCCAGGGAGTGCGCGGTCATCACATGCGGGACGCCGAGCAGCAGCTTCGCGAGATGGCCGGCCAGGTTGGCGTACCAGGTGTGGGAGTGCACCAGTTCGCTGCCGTGCAGCGCCGCCGCCATCGCCAGGTCGACGGAGAAGGTCCGCAGCGCGGCATTGGCGCCGTCGAGTTCGGCCGCGGCCCGGTGCCGTACGAGGCCGGGGGCGCGGGACGGCGAGGCGGCGAGGCGCCGTCGCTCCAGCAGTGCACCTCCAGGTCGACCAGGTCGCGCAACTCCTGGGCGAGGAAGTCGACATGGACCCCGGCGCCGCCGTAGACGTCGGGCGGGAACTCCCGGGTCAGCAGCCCGACCTTCATGGTCGCGCCTCCTCGGGCCGGCGGTCCGCGATCCGTCCGTGGCTGTCCCGCGGCCCGCTGTGCTCGCACCGCGTTCGCCGCTCACGCATCAGGCGGACTCCTTCGTCCCGGCGATGGACCTCTGTGCTGATGCTCGCCCAGATACCCGCGAAGCGAAAGACCGCCGATACCCGCGCGGCGGTCCTTATCGCCGCGCGCGAGCCGCCGGGAGGAAGACAACTGCCGGCAAGCGCTCGGCAACGACCACCCCCGGACAGCTCAGCACCGCACCGAGCGCCGCCGTTGGAACGGCTCTTGAAATCGGCCCCCGGCGGGCGGATCCTGGAGGCGGTCGAAGGTACTTCTCTCACCGGTCGGCACGAGATCCCCGGCGAAGGGCAGGCCCGCCCAACGGCCCGCTGGGTATCCACTGCCCGGGTGATATCCGTACACGTATGGGCCCGCCACGGCATGATCGGGCTGCTCGCTGGTCACATTGGAACCGCGGTTGAGGAGGCTGCTGGTCTCAGTTCCCGTCCGCCGTTCAGCGCACGCGACCCAATCGGAAGGTGCAGCTATGCCGATGTTGTTGATCGAAGGCTCGTACAAGGTACTCGGGGCCAGCCCCGACGGGGACTCGGTTCGTTTCTATCCGAATGACCCGGACCAGTGGGACCTGCTCAGGGGCCGGCGGGTGCGGCGCAACCGGTCCGGCGGCGCGCAGCTGCGCCTGGATGGCATTGACACCCTGGAGACCCACTACCGCCCGCTGCACGGCCCGGAACTTCACCAGCCGCCGCCATTCGCCCAGAAAGCCGCGGACGAGCTGCTCACGTGGCTGGGCTTCAGGGACGTCACGCGCAATGGACAGGGGATCGTCACGGAGGCGGTCCCGCCTGAGGTGCCTGGCTACATCCTGACCCGCAGCGCTGACAAGTACGGGCGGTGCGTGGCGATGGCCGGCCGCGGGGCGGCGCCGGGCAGCAGCGGTAGCCGCATCCCCGTCGACGTCCCTCTGCTGAAGGAGACCGCGAACCACCACCAGCTCACCGAGGGCCTGGCCTACCCCACCTTCTACCGCAAGCTCTACGTCGACCTGCGCGAGGAGATGTCCAAGGCGGCGAAGGCGGCCCGGAGCGCCGGTAAGGGGCTGTGGCCGAAGGACAAGACCGAGAGCGGGGCGAAGCTCGACGGGCTGACATCGCTGACCGACTCCTCGGTGCTGATGCCGAAGCTGTTCCGCCGGCTGGCGGACTATTTCGTACTCAACGACGGCGATCCCTCGCTGTCCGGGTTCCCGGACTACCTGGCGCAGCGCGACGACCGGCTGTTCATCCTGTCCAACGGGCAGTCGACCGGGTTCGACACCATCGTGGACGTCACCAACGGCAGCATCGTGCGGCTGAACCACCCGCCAGAGGACCTCGTCTTCGAAGAAGGATGACCGTCCGCGCGCTCGCCTCCTCCCATGCTGTCGGCGTCAGCTGCCGACGCGCCTGCGGGCGGCGTCCGCGCCGTCGGGGTTCGCGTCCCACGCACGGTCGCCCATCTGGCCCCAGAACCGGCGCATGCCGGCGACCGGCACCTTGCGCTGCCAAGGAGCCTCCCGCCGGAACTGCAGGCAAAGCCACGCCCGGGGTCGCCACCTGCGCAGCAGATCGCGCTGGTGCAAGCAGAAGACCTCGCTGAACTCCAGCCGCAAGTTCTCCACCTTGGCCGGGTAGGGGCACATCCTCAGCCGGCACTCGTCCGTGCAGTTGGACCCGGGCTGCAAAGTGCGCTCCACTCCCCGTACAGGGTCCAGCCGGGTGCGGTCCCTGCTCATGCAGGACGGGATCTGGGTCCGCTCGCGGGAAGCGAGGTCCAGGAAGCGGAACAGGTCCTTCGGCCGGTATCCCCGCTCACCGAGCACCAGCAGCAGCAGCACGTCCGCCAGCAGCTGCTGGGCCATGGGATCCAGGGTGCTCCACCCGGTGGACTGCGGGATCCACAGGTTGTGGGCCCGCTGCTCCCCGAGAACGCCGACCTCAGCGCCAACACCGGAAGCCACGCCGGCCTCATCGATCCACAAAAACCGCTCGGGGCGCCGGGTCTGCAGCGCGCGGACCGCCAGCTCGCCGGCCGCCTCCACCAGCGGGTGCTCCTTCTGCCTCCCCTCACCCAGCGTCAGCCACTCCTGGACCTGGCCTCTTGGATCGGCCCCGTGCCCGCGGATCGGCTGGTCCTCGTTGACGTCATCAGGCAGGGCCCACAGGGTCAAGGCATGCAGGAGCGTGAGCCGGGTGTACCAGAGGGTGCTGCGCTTCAGCATCTCCTCGGCATGCTTGACCAGGAACTCCCGGGCCTGTCTGTCGGACCGCAGGCTCGGCCGCCGGTTGGCGGCGTACTTGAACCCCTGGGCCAGCGCCACGCCCAAGCCGCTGCTGGTGCCCGGAGGGGCCTCAGAGGCCGGGGAGTCGGCTTCCCCGGTCGCGGCGCGCACCCAGTTCTCCAGGTCGTCGCGTGGGGTGCCGCGGTGACGGGTCATCATGGCGGAGTCGACGAGCATGGGGAGGACCCAGGCCCGCATCGTGTCGCCGTACCACCTCTGCTTCTCCTCCAGGACCTCCTCCTCGGCCTTCTTCCGCTCCTCCCGTTCCTGCTTCCTCACCTGCTCCCGCCGCAGCGCGCGGTGCACCCTCTCGGTCTGCTCCCCGTCCGCGTCCGTCCCTCGCTGCGCCCCGTCGAAATTCTTCTCGGCATCGCACCCGTGCTGATCATGTTCGCGGGTGTCGATCGCGTCGAGTTTGGGCGCGCGGAGACAGTTGTCCAGCGCCCCCTTCGCGCCACAGCTGTCCACCGCCAGGTACGCCTGCTCGCCACCGGCTCCTATCTCCTGCGCGATCCCGGCGCGCACTCGGTAGTCCAATTCACGGCAGCCGATCGCGAACAGTTCCCGGTACGCTGGATTGCAGCTTTGGTCGGCAGCCACACGGCGCTCTGCCGCTCCGCACTGCTTCACCAGGGTGAGTTTTGCCTCGCGGAGCCTCGCGGGGTCCTCGCCCCGTCCAAAGCGTTCCCAGTCGTCCTTGATCGCCCTGATGAGGCCGTCCTGCGCTTGGACGGTTTCGACGCTGTCGATCTCCACGGCAGCGCCGTAGATCTCGATCGCCCTCAGGCGCAGACTGCCACGGTCGTCGACGACCCCGCCTACGGAGCTGTCGGCCTCCCGCCGGTACCCCGACCGGTACTGCATCTCCCTTGCCTCTTCCGCTTCGTTCAGCAGCGCCGTGGCCTGCATCGTCAACAGCTCGCGCATGATGACGACCGGGCATGTCGCGGACCCGTCCGCTCTACAGACAGCGCCGTTGCACCGCCCCTCCAGCGAGCGGGAGTGAAGCGTGAGGGCTATGAGGAGTTCCCGTCCGCCCTGGCGCAGCGCCGTGGTGAGGCGGTGTTCCGCTTTCTTCTGACCCGGCGGCGTGTCCCCGGACGCGTCCCTCACCGGTGTGCTGTCCAGGACGTTCGGCAGGAAACGGGAACCGAGATAGGCCTGCATGATGCTGTGCTGGAACTGGACCTTCTCCCCCCTCTCCTGGACCAGCCCCATTCGCGTGCCCCACGTGGCAGCCAGCCGGACATCGATCCGGGCCTCGCAGCCGTTTTGCGGGCTGTCCGAAGGCCGAGGGCTGCCGCCCCCCGGGCCGCAGTCGGGTGTCCGCGGCTTGCGTGGCTGCTGCAGCTTGGACATGTGTTCGTCCAGCGTCTTGACGACGCGTTCGTTCCATTCCCCGCCGGCGGGCATCCGCGCCTTCTTGCCGCCGGTCCCGGGCTCGCCGTTCCGGCCTGTGCCTACGGAGGGGTCGAGTTCACAGAGTCCGACGTCGCCGCGGTCCGACGCGAGGCCGATGCAGGCCAGCGCGGAGAGGTACTCCACCACCGCCAGCCTCATGTCGTGGTCGATGGGCAGCTCGGGGTGGATCTCCCCGTCGACCAGCGCGTCGATCCACCTCTCCAGGAGGTCCGCCCGCAACGCCCAGCTGTCATGGAGCAGGGGGTCCGCAGTCCCACCCCCCGCCCACAGCGCTTCCAGCAGCTCCTTGCTGTGCAGGTCCTTGGCAATCTGCAGGTAGAGGGGGGACTCCGCCATGTTGGCGACTTCCACGACCCGGTCGAGCAGCGTCGCATCCGAGCGCCAGCTGCCGCTGCGGGCGATGTACCGCAACGACGCCTCATCGCTCAGCGGTTCCAGCTCCGAGACGGCGGCCTGCATCGCACGCAGCGGGTCGTGCGGCCGTGAGGCGATGACCAGCGGCAGCCCTTCCTCGCCGGCCCTGCGGATCGCCTCCCGGATCAGGTTGTCGCGCTCGCCGCTCACCTGGTCGTCGTGGTTGAGAGCCTCCTCCAGACCGTCCGCGAGGACCACGATGCGGTCCGCCCGCTGTCGGAGCCACCGCCAGATCCTGTCCACTTCGGCATCGGAGCGGACAATCGGCTGCACCATGGCGCGGAAACGCTTTCGGGCCAGCTCGCAGAAGTCCAGCTCCTCCTGGGCGTCGCACAGCCGGACCGGAACAGGGACGGCTCCCTCGGCAGCGAGTTTCTCGGCGAGACGGACCAGCACCGCCGTCTTGCCCGCCCCGACCTTGCCGACGACGACATGGGGGCGCCGGGCCCTCCTGTCACGCAGGTTGTTCATGATCGCGTTGCAGAGCTGGTCGCGCCCGACCACCTCGTCCATGAGACTGCCCGCCGTCTGCACGAAGCGACCGGGCTCCGTCCTGGCCTGGCGCGCGCAGAACCGGCGGACCCGCCACAGCCGCCAGACCAGGAACAGCACGGTCGAGGAAGCCAGCAGGAACACCGGCATCACCGCACTGGTGACCGCTGCGCACGAGGTGCCGTTGCTCTTGCAAGCGTCGTCCGGGTCGAACCCCCACCACGACCCCACGGGGTGATGGATGATGATCAGCAGGCCCCTGAGCCCCCACAGGACAAGCGCCAGGGTCAGAACGGCGAGGATGAAGATCACCACGGTGGTCCAGAAGGGGTTCCACCACCGTCTGGCGTGAGTGATGCCCCGGTGAAGCAGCCACCGGGTGCGCAGGTTCCTGAAGACTGCGACGAACGGGCGCCGCAGGCGCGCCCACAGCTCCCGGAGGGAACCTCCCTCCGGTGGACCCGTGACGATCTTGACCTTGGGCGCGTGGAGTTCGTGCGCCATGACCACCAGCTCCCTACGCCTGCCGTCGGGAGTGGCGCTTGCGGGCTGGGCGCGGGAGGGAGGAACCAATCAGCATTCCAACCCGTGCACAGCCGTAGGCCGGCACTTCCGGGTGCGGGATGTCGAGGTGAAGGAATCCCCTTCCCTCCACAGCTACCAGCCCTCACCCGACCTCGCCACTGGGCAGGATCGAGCCGGGAAATCCAGCTCTGCCGCGCGGATGGCTCCCGTCACGCCCACGGTGGTCCGGCGTCAGTTTCGGTCCGGACGGTGCCCGACAGCGCGTTTACGGTGCTCCCGGTGGGTCGTAGCGATATCCCACCGCGTCCGTATCGAGCATTTCCCTGACGATCGCTGCCGGGGCACTGGAGAAGTCCGGCAGAAGCGGTTTCACGGCGGGGTCCAGGTCGACGTCAAAGCCCGGCGCGCCGCCCACCCACGGCCACATCAGATCGTCCAAGCGGTGCCCTGCGGGCGCCTCCGAGCCGGTGAAGGGGGACAGCTCATCCGACGGCGGATAGTGGTCGTCAGGCTTGGAACCGGGGACGTCACTGAGGCGGCGCTCCTGCCAGTCGGCCCACAGCCGGTCCACGTTGGCGTGGTGCAACCAGAAGACAGGGTCATTGGGGGAAAAGGCGCCGGACATATGGCCCCCGATGAAGTTGTGCCCTCTGTTGTGGGTGCGTGTAGCGAATCGAGCGTTTCCTTCCTCCAGGACCTGCCAGAAGTACCACAGGGGGTGTACGCCCGGCTCTTGAATGACGAGCCGCTCAAGCTGTGCGATCCGCGCTGCCGTCGCAGGCCAGCCGACCCCGGCGCTCCCCCTGGCCAGGGTGGTGCCGAAGGTGTCCTCCAACAGCGGATGGACCGGGAACCCGTCCGCTCCCGCGGGCCACCAGGCCGGCCGCTCCGATCCGGGGACAGGGTCGCGCAGCACTCCGTCGGTCACCGGGCCCGGCACACCGGAGTGCAGGGAACCGAGGAACTCCGGAATGAAGAGCTTATTGACCGCGCCCGCGTGGTCGGTCCAGTCCCAGTACGGAATGGCGACTCCATTGACTTCCTGCTGGAGAGCCCTTTCGAATTCTCTGAGGTACTTCCGGTGCCATGCGCAGAATCCGATGTCCCAGTGGGCGAAGTTGACGGTCTCGCCAGGTGGGAGCCCCGGCGTGATGACGGCCATGACGGCACCGTGCAGGACGACGAACTGGTCGTAGACGCTGACTCCGGCGGAACCGCCGGGGGCTGGACGGTGTTTGAGGCGGATGACGGCTTCGAGAAATCGGTCCCGCTCCTGCTCCGTGAGATCGACGGCGCTCTTACGGATGTCCATGGCCCGCTCCTTCGTGGTGCGTACCGCCTTCGTGGCGTCCGCCGCCGGCAGGCGCGTGGTGGTGTTCGAGGTGACCCGTGGCCGGCACCGCGTGCAGGCCCGCGAAGAACGGGCGCGAAGGGTCGCTGGACAGCAGTCGGCTGATCAACGCGCGGAAGGTCTCCGCCGTCCTCGTCCGCAGCACGAGCTCGCTCTGGTACATGCTCGCGGGGCCGAGGCCGATCTGGAGGGTGGCGCCCGCGCGGTGCTTGGCGACCTTGATCTCCGCCTGTTGGATGCCGATGAGGCCGCAGTGAATGGTGCCCTCCAGACACCCGGCGAGCTCTTCGAGGCGCTGCACGGTGGAGCCCTCGAACGGGGAGAGGGTGGTGAGCAGGCTCAGGTTCTCGAAGAGCATCTGTGGGCCGGTGACCGTGATCCCGAGCTCCGCGGTGTCGACGAGCAGGTCGACCAGGGCCGCTCCGCCCTTGGACAGCACCACGGAGGCGGTGCTGGGTGGCGCTGAGGTCATGAAGGGCTCTTTCCGTATTGGGTGTTCGTCCCAGGCTGCTACGTCCAGCGTGTGCGGCTTTGACGTTCGCGGAGCGTCTTCAGTGTCGGCTTCGCGGCGCGCGTCAGCGATCTCGACGGGTCCGAACGAGGGGCGGGCCGACGCCCGTCCGGGTGGTAAGCGCCGGCGATCCCGACGAGGGCATGCGCGCCGAACAGGCCCGGCTGTACGGGGGCTCCCGCCCCATGACCGGGACCAGCGGCTCACTGGCCGCTATGCCACCGGTGCCGCCTCCGAAGCCCGCTGCTGGGCGTGGACCACGTCGGTGATCGACACCGACAGGTCGGCGTCGAATCCGCTGCCGGCGACGGAGAACGCCCAAGTAGCCGAGGTCTCTTTCGACGGTTCCAGTTTTTTGACCGCCGGGTCCGTCCCCCGCGCAGCAGCCTCCAACGCGTCGGTCGTGACGTCTGGTGCGAGAAACCTCTCGCCTGTGTGGAGGTACAGCGTTGGCGCCTCGCCCGCATCCCCGGGCACTGCCTGCACGTAGTACTGCTTGCGGAAGACGACGTTGTCGAAAAATCCGATGCCGAACGCGTCGCGTTCACCTACGTAGACGTCCAGGCGGAAGACCAGGCTCTCGTCCACCACTCCGGCCGGTTTGCAGGAGCCGTCGATCCAGCCTTCCCAGATCAACCGGTCCGGTCCCGCCCAGCCTGTGGTGTCGTCACCGGATGCCGAGAGCGGCAGACTCAGCTCCTGGGCGAGTTCGGGCAGGTCGTCCGTGAAGTCGTCCCTCCGGAATGGTCCGTAGCAGTTCTCCGCCTCGGGGCTTTGGTGGAAGATCTCGAAGTCGACGTACCGAGGTTTGACGCAGACGCCGAGGTAGAACTCACTTCTCCCGAAGAGATCTTTGCCTCGCCTGACCTTGGCACGATCCAGCCAGAGCTGCACGTGGCGCGTCCCGTGGAAGAAACGCATCGCGATCTCGTACGCCTCGCGAGAGGTGGCCAGCGAATCCCGGCCGCCGTGGCACTTGTGGATGAAGGTACGGGGAGCTCCCGGAAGCTGGGCGGAAGCCTGCTTGACGAGGCCGTCGCTGCGGTTGTAGCTGAGGGTGCCCTCGTCCAGAAGTGTGGAGATCCGGTTGCCCGAGCTCGCGGCCTTGGCGCCGTAGGCGCGGTAGTCGGTACCGACTACCGTGAGGATCTTCCTCGACGAGAACGGGATTTTGAGGAAGCCCGTTCCGTCCGGGTTGAAGGCCGCGAGTTCATCCGCGGCGGCGTCGGCCTTGGGCAGCGATCCGACCAGCCAATGCGGGAGACGCTGGAAGGCGATCCCCCGATGTGGGGTACCCAGGGTGACAATACGGTGGATCAGCTCCTCGCTCTTGCTCCCCATCTGGGTGAGAGCGGCGCGAGCTACCAGGCCCCCCATGCTGTGGGCGACGATGTCCACCCCGGCGAACTCTTCGTTCACCCGCTCCGCTCCCTGCCGGATGATGTCGATGAGCCGGGCGAGTCCCTTCCCGTAGCACTCGATGGTGCGGGGCCGGAGGTCGTAGTAGCGGTAGACCCACAGGGTCCCGGAGATACCTCCGGCGAGGACTTGACGCGCCATCGGAACGTCGACCGCGACAGTCCCGCGAAGAAGACCCTCCGGCCAGCCATCGTGTTCAGGTGGGGCGGGAACCTCTTGAGGGTAGTAGCTGACCACGTTGGTCGCGTCGCGGTACGGGTAGCGCGTGGATTTCAGGGCACGCAAAACGAAGCCCTCGTAAATGTAGTTCTCACCCCGACGCTCGGGATATACCGTGCCATTGTTGAAACCCTGATAGGCGTCGCGCTGCTCGTCCTGCACATCCGCACCACCGAATCCGCGGATCAGGATCAGTGGGCGAGGACCGTCAACCATCGAGACCACTCCCAGCCAGTGTTGCGTATAAGCGTTCCCTGCCTCCCCACTGTGAGGGCCGCAATGCCACGGCACCTGCCGTATCGTTTCAGCCCGCGTGTCGGCCGGCATGACGCTGCGCGGCCCTCGCCACCGAGGACGACTCCGGCCTCCTCTGGCTGGGCTACGGAAGAGGCGACACCTCTCCACGTCTTTCCACGTCGGCAGATCGGCGACGTACGTCCACAGGGCATTCATCAGTTCGCCACCACCCGGGCCGCGAAGCATGGGAGAAAGCGTCCATGTGTGATCACGACCTGATCCCGCCACGTGCGGATCTGACCGAATATCAGTGGATCGACCTGGACGAGAACCTGCCGCTGTCCGCCGCCGGGACAGCCGCCGGGGGCCCGCGCACCGTGGGCCGCCGGACGCTGCTGGGAGGGGCGGTCGCGGGCGCGGCGCTGAGCGTGCTGCCGTCCGGCGGGCAGGCGCGGGCCCAGTCACCGGGACCCGAGTCGGCCGCCCCCGCGCGAGCCGCCGCGACGCCCTTCCCGCTCCCCGCCGGCCCCGACGCGGACGGGGAGTACGCGGTGCTCGTCACCGGCGACGCGGGCACCGGGTCGGCCACCCAGTACGCGGTGACCGCGGCGGCCCGGCAGATCTGCCGGACGGAGGGAATCCGGCTCGCGGTGGGCCTCGGGGACAACATCTACGAGAACGGCCCCGAATCCGACCACGACTCGGAATTCAGCACGAAGTTCGAGGAGCCCAATACCGGGATCGACGTCCCCTGGCTCATGGTGCTGGGCAACCACGACTGCTCCGGCCTGATACCCGGCAGCGGCGGCAACCCCTCCCGCGGGGACCGCGAGGTCGCCTACTCGGCCCGTTCCTCCCGCTGGCATATGCCCGCGCGCTACTACTCGGTGCCGCTGCCGGCCGGTCCTGACCCGGACGCCCCGCCGCTGGTCGAGTTCTTCGCCCTCGACACCAATCCCGTCGCCTCCACGGTGATGCAGACCGACCCGCGCTACCGGTGGAACGGCCCGTACATGCGCGAGCAGCGCCGCTGGCTGGACTCGGCGCTGTCGTCCTCCCGCGCGACCTGGAAGATCGTTCTCGGCCACCACCCGTACCTCAACAACGGCAAGCACGGCAGCGCCGGTTCGTACGACGGGTTCGAGATCGGCCACTACACGAGCGGCGTCCACCTCAAGGAGCTCTACGAAGAGGTGGTCTGCGGGCGGGCCGACCTGATTCTCTCCGGCCACGATCACACTCTGCAGATCCTGGAGCCGACCGTCCGCAGCGCCGGCACCCGGCAGGCGGTGTGCGGCGCGTCGGGCAAGGCGGGCGACGGGCGCGCGCACGGTGACCACCCGGCGCGCTGGCAGGACTTCTCCCAGCTCGGCTTCATGGTGCTGAAGGCCTCGGCCGGCCGGCTCACGCTGGACGCCTACACGGTGGACATCGAGACGTCCGCCGCGACCCTCGCGCACAGCGTCACCACGGGCGAACCGGTGCCGCAGGCCGTCTGACGCCCCGGAGCAGGCGCGGGGGGCGGGGATGTCCGGGTGGGGGGCGGCCGAGCCCAGGGGACCGCTGTCGTACGCTCCGACGCGCGCCCTCCACCGCGCGCCCCTCCGGCGGCCCGGCCGCCGCCGCGCGCGCCTGCCCCGTACCGGCACAGCCACGCCCCCCGTACCGGCACGGCCACGCCCCCGTACCGGCCCCGTACGGGCGCTGCCACGCCTCCCGTACCGTCCCGCCCTCCGCTCCGTCCGCCCCGGTACCCGACCAGCCGCACACCCGCCCTGGATGCCCCGGAAGCAACCGAAAGTTACTGTTGATCCGTGTGCATGGGGCGCTCCCACGCGCCGGGTCGCGACAGACCACGGGCACACACCGGGAGGGCTGGGATGGCTCCATCCGATCAGCCGTCGCGGGACCCGTACGATCCCCGGTCCCCGACGCGCCGCTACCGACGCCCCCCGCGGGCCGCTCCGGCGACCGGCGAGGCGCACGGAGAGGTGCACGCAGAGGCGCACAGCCGGGACGGCCGGGACTCCGCGGGCGCGGGAGACAGCGGCGGCCGGGAGCACGGGGAGCATCCGGAGGCCCCGGAAGGCGGCGAGGACCGGGTCGCCGACCCGGGCGACCCGTTCGCGCTGAACCGGATCGGCAGCTTCGACTGGAATCTGGACCTGGGGACCTTCCTCCTCGACGCCGCCGGCCTGGAGGTCTTCGACCTGCTCCCGGAGGAGTTCGACGGAACGCCGGACGCGTTGGCGCACCGCATTCCGCCCGAGGAGGGATACCGGCTCGACGAGGCCCTGGCCGAGGCGTTGCAGGACGGGCAGCCGTCGTACGGGGCGTACTTCAGGCTGCACTGCCGTGACGGGTCGCGCCGCTGGACGCACACCCAGGGCCGGGTGCTGCGGGACGATCACGGGAAGGCGCACCGGGTCATCGGCATCGTCCGGGACGCGACCGCCGAGCTGGCGCACTCCGACCGGGTCCGCATCCTGGAGGAGGACCGACGGCGGCAGACCGCCATGGTGCAGCGGACCACCGAGGCGCTGTCCCGCGCCATGACCGTCCGGGATGTCACGCGGGTGCTGACCGGCGCGGGCAGCCTGGACCGCTTCGGGGCGAACGGGCTGGCCCTCGGGCTGGTCGAGGGCGAGCGGATCAAGGTGATCGGGCTGACCGGCGGGCCCGCGCACGAACTGGACGAACTACAGCTCGCCAGGCTCGACGCGGACCTCCCGCTCTCCCAGGCCGCGCTCACCGGACGGGCCAAGTTCCTGGCCACCTCCGACGAGCTCGGCACGGTGTACCCGCAGGTGGAACGCTTCCTGGAGCCCTTCGACGTGGGCAGCGCCGCGTTTCTTCCGCTGGTGGCCCAGGCCCGGTCCATCGGGGCCCTCGGGCTGTTCTTCCAGAACCCGCGGGAGTTCTCCGCGGAGGACCGCAACCTCTGCCTGGCGCTCGCCGGCGTCATCGCGCAGTCCCTCCAGCGCGCGATGCTCTTCGACCAGGAGCGGGAGTTCGCGACCGGGCTGCAGGCCGCGATGCTGCCGCGGCGCATCCCCCGGCTGAGCGGCGGGGAGGTGACCGTCCGCTACCACGCGGCCAAGACCGGGCGCGACATCGGCGGGGACTGGTACGACGTGATCCCGCTGCCGCAGGGCAGGACCGGCATCGTGGTCGGGGACGTACAGGGCCACGACACCCACGCCGCGGCCGTCATGGGCCAGCTGCGCATCGCGCTGCGGGCCTACGCCGCCGAGGGGCATCCGCCCTCGACCGTGCTCTCCCGCGCCTCGGACTTCCTCGCCGAACTGGACACCGCCCGCTTCGCGACCTGCACCTACGCCGAGGTGGACCTGCTCTCGGGGATCGTGCACATGGTCCGGGCCGGCCACATCGGCCCGCTCGCGGTGGACGCCGTCGGCAACGTCGGCTGGCCGCCGGTGCGGGGCGGGCTGCCGCTGGGGCTCGCGACGGCCTTCGGCCAGGAGGCGTATCCGGAGACCCAGCTCGAACTGGACCCCGGCGCGACGCTGCTGCTCTGCACGGACGGTCTCGTGGAGCGTCCCGGACGGGACATCGTCTATGGACTCGACGCACTGTCCGACGCCGTGCGCGACGGCCCCAAGGACCTGGAAGAGCTCGCCGACCACCTCTCCGACCTGCTGTGGGAGCGCACCGGGTCCGAGGACGACATGGCGCTGCTGCTGCTGCGCCGGGCGGCGGCTCACGGCGTTTCGGCGCTGCCCCGGTTCCATCTGCACGTCCATCAGGCCGACCCCGAGGGGCTGGTCGAGGCGCGGCTGGCGCTGCGGCACACCCTCTCGGGCTGGCGGGCGGACGGCGTGATCGACGACGCGGAGCTGATCGCGGTCGAGTTGATCACCAACGCGCTGATGCACACCGACAGCGGCGCGCTGGTCGGCCTGGAGCTGCTGCCCGGGACGCCGCGCCGGGTACGCCTGGAAGTGCAGGACCGCTCCAGCACCCGGCCGCAGCGGCGCAGTCCGGGCGAGGCCGCGACCTCAGGGCGCGGGCTGCTGCTGGTGGAGGCGCTGGCCGGCCGCTGGGGGGTGGAGTCGCGCGGCACGGGCAAGGCGGTGTGGTGCGAGTTCACGGTGCCGTAAGCCACGCGTGCCCTGCCGGGCGGCGGCTCTCCGGGTCACACCCTGCCGGGCTGCGGCTCCGCCCCCGCCCCGCGCGGAGCCGCGCCGCGCCGGTCCGCGCGTTGGCGACAGCGAAGTTCAGCCAGGAAGATGGTCCGGACCGGCACACGCGCCCCCTTGACAGTCATTCGCATCGCGGGCAAGGCTAACGGTCGGCTTGATGGTCTAGACCACTCTGGAGTCGTCCATGGGAAGACACACCAGCACGCTGAGCACCTGCTTCGCCATCGCGATCACCATGACCGTCGGCGGCCTCGCCCCAGCCGCCACCGCGAGCACCGCCGCACCGCCCGACGGCAAGAACAGCAAGGCAGGCAAGGGCGGAAAGAGCGGCAAGGGCCAGAGCGCCGGGGACGCCGCCGCGCTGCCGTCCGTCTCCCCCACCCCGCAGTCGCTCCGGCTCGCCGGTGACGACGCGGCCGTCAGCAAGAGCGTGCTCGTCGTCGCCGACGCCGCTACGGACCCGGCGGCCCGCGAACTGCTCGTCCAGGAACTCCGGTCGCACGGCGCGCAGAGCGTCGAGGTCGTCTCCCCCGACAGCCTGCCCCTCTCCACCGCGGGCCGGCTCACCGTACGGCTGGGGCCCGCCACCCGGCCGGACATCGCCGAGGACCTGATCGGCACCGACGTACCCGACCGCGCCGAGGGCTACGCCCTGCGGGTGCGCGGCGGCGGGCTCCAGGAGCGGGTCTCTCTCGGCGGCAAGGACACCGCAGGGCTGTTCTACGCCGTGCAGACGCTGCGCCGGCTCTTCGTGCGCGACGGCGAGCGCGCGAGCCCCGGCAAGCGCGGCGACCGAACCGACCGCGGCGGGGACGCCGAGGGCTGGAGGATCGCGGGCGTCTCGGTCAGCGACTACCCGTCCATGCCGCTGCGCGGCACCATCGAGGGGTTCTACGGCCAGCCGTGGACCCCGGCCGAACGGCTCGACCAGATGGACTTCTACGGCGAGGTGAAGGCCAACAC
This sequence comes from Streptomyces sp. H27-D2, assembly GCF_035828615.1. NCBI lineage: Bacteria > Bacillati > Actinomycetota > Actinomycetes > Kitasatosporales > Streptomycetaceae > Streptomyces > Streptomyces sp. H27-D2. Next base: position 52,308 of record NZ_JAYMZR010000038.1, read on the forward strand.
CTACATCTACGCGCCCAAGGACGACCCGTACCACCGCGGCAAGTGGCGCGACCCCTACCCGGCGGACAAACTGGCCGAGTTGGGCAAGCTCGTCGACCGGGCCACCGCCAATCATGTGCGCTTCACCTTCGCCGTGTCCCCCGGCACCTCGATCTGCTACTCCGACCCGGCGGACCGCAAGGCGCTGAAGGCCAAGCTGCAGGCGCTGTACGACCTCGGCACCCGCGCCTTCTCCATCCCGCTCGACGACATCAGCTACACCAAATGGAACTGCGCGGGCGACCAGAGCGCGTACGGCGCGCCCGGCCGAGCGGCCGCCGCCACGGCGCAGGCCGCCCTGCTCAACGACGTACAGCGCGACTTCATCGCCACCCACGACGGCGCCCAGCCGCTGCACATGGTCCCCACCGAGTACGGCGACCTGACCGACACCGCCTACAAGCAGACGCTGCGGGCCACCCTCGACCCGAGGATCGAGATCATGTGGACCGGAACGGACGTCGTACCGCCGGTGATCACCAACGAACAGGCCGACGCGGCGGCGAAGTTGTTCGGCCGCAAGGTCTTCGTGTGGGACAACTACCCGGTCAACGACTTCGACAACACCAGCGGCCGGCTGCTGCTCGCCCCGTACGACAAGCGCGCGGCGGGGCTGTCCGAGCGGCTGACGGGGATCGTCGCGAACCCGATGAACCAGCCGTACGCCAGCAAGGTCGCGGTCTTCGGCGCGGCGGACTTCAGCTGGAACGACCGGGCGTACGACGCGACGAAGAACTGGCCCCGCGCCATGGCCCATCTCGCGGGCGACGACCGCAAGGCGACGGACGCGCTGCTCGTCTTCGGTGACCTCGAACACCTCGCGCCGACCTTCGGCGCCACCCCCTGGCAGCCGCAGGCTCCCGAACTCGCCCGCCGCACAGCCGAGTTCTGGACCGCCTGGGACGCGGGCGACCGCAGCCGGGCCGTCGCCGGACTGCGCCCGTACGCGGAATCCGTCAGCGGCGCCCCGAGCGCCATCCGCGCCGGCTCCGTGGAAGCAGGCTTCACCACCGACGCCAAACCCTGGCTGGACGCCACCGAGCTCTGGGGCAAGGCGCTGGTGAAGGTGCTGGACGCGCTCACCGCTCGGCTGGGCGGTGACGAGGTGAAGGCCCGAGCGCTGCTCGCCGAGTCCGACGCGGCGCAGCGGCAAGCCCGGGACGTACGGGTCGACCCGCCCCGCAACAGCTGGGGCAAGGTAGCGCCCAAGGTCGGCGACGGCGTGCTGGACACGTTCATCACACGCGCCGGCGCACAGCTGCGGGACAGCGCCCCCACGACCGGCTGAGCGCCCCCCATCGGCCGCCCGGTGGGACGGGACGAACAGCGGGAACGGGCGCGTCGGGCCGGAACCGCCGGACGCGGAGCCGCCGGGAACGGCAGTGGAACCGTGCCGGGAACGGCGGTGGGAACGGCGGTGGGAACAGAGCCGGGAACGGCGGTGGGGCGGCCCTCCCGTGGACCCCGGGGGGGCCCCCCCCACCGCCGTCCGGCGCCGCCGGCCCGCGCACTAGGGTGACGGCAAGATCGCCCGCCGAGCGGCGCGGACAGCGCGGCTCGCACACCACACGGACCGCCCGGCACGGGCCGGCCGGCGCAGCACCGCGACAGAACGGAACCGCCCCCATGCCCACCCCCACCGACGACGCGACCGTGCTCGTCCGCAAGGACGGCCGGGTGGGCCGGATCGTGCTGAACCGTCCGCGCGCGATCAACGCCCTCACCCACCCGATGGTCCGCGCCGTCGACGCCGCCCTCGCCTCCTGGGAGCGGGACGACGACGTGCGCGCCGTGGTCATCACCGGCGCGGGCGAGCGGGGCCTGTGCGCCGGCGGCGACGTCCGGGCGATCCGCGAGGACGCCTTGGCCGGAGGCCGCGAGTCCCTCGCATTCTGGCGCGACGAGTACCGGCTCAACGCCCGCGTCGCGCGTTACCCCAAGCCCTACGTCGCGGCCATGGACGGCATCGTGATGGGCGGCGGCGTCGGAGTCTCGGCGCACGGCAGCGTGCGGATCGTCACCGAGCGCTCGCGGATCGCCATGCCCGAGGTCGGCATCGGCTTCGTGCCCGACGTCGGCGGCACCTGGCTGCTCTCCCGGGCGCCGGGCGAATTCGGCACCCACCTCGCCCTCACCGCGGGCCGCCTGGGCCCCGCCGACGCGCTGCTGTGCGGCTTCGCCGATCACTTCGTACCGGCTGAGCGGCTCGACGCCTTCCTCCAGGCGCTCGCGACCGACGAACCCGAAGCCGCGGCACGAGCCTTCGCCGAGCCCGCCCCGGCCGGCGAACTCGCCGGGCAGCGGGACTGGATCGACAGCTGCTACGCCGCCGACTCGGTCGAGGCCATCGTCGAGCGCCTGCTGTCCGCGGGGGAACCGGCGGCCAAGGAAGCGGCCGAAGCCATCCTGGGCCACTCCCCCACCGCCCTCAAGACGACGCTGCGCGCGCTGCGCCGGGCCCGCGCGCTGGCGACCCTGGAGGACGTGCTCGACCAGGAGTTCCGCGTGTCCACCGCGCTTTTCGCCGGACCGGACCTGGTCGAGGGGGTACGGGCCCAGGTGGTCGACAAGGACCGCACTCCCCGCTGGTCGCCGCCGACGCTGGAAGCGGTCACCGACGAGGCGGTCGAACGGAACTTCGCGCCGCTCGGGGACGCGGAACCGGGGCTGGGGCCGGGGCCGGGCTCCGGAGCCTGAGCCGAGCACTCGGCCGAATGGGTTGCGGCACCCCAGACGTCCGCGTTTCGTAAGGCGTCCTACCACCCCCTGGCACCAGGTCGGGGGGGTCTGATGGACGGCATGAAGCCTCGACTCCGCCCGCCCCGATTCTCCGGCCGGCTGCACGACGCGCGTACCGCCACGGCGATCGGCCGCTGGCTGGGCGCGGCCGTCCTGGTGTGCTTCGTGACCGGAGTCCTCAGTCACTACCTCCAGCACCCTCCGGCCGTGCTCGCCAATCGGCTGCCGAGCCGCCCGGCGTGGGGTTACCGATTCACCCAGGGGCTGCACGTGGCCGTGGGGACCGCGGCGATCCCGCTGCTCGCGGCGAAGCTGTGGACCGTCTACCCGCGGTTGTTCGTCCTGCCCCCGCTGCGGTCGGTGCGGCACGCGCTGGAGCGGTTGTCGGTGGCGGTGCTGGTCGCCTCCGCGGTCTTCGAGCTGTTCACCGGACTGCTGAACACCGCCCAGTGGTACCCGTGGCCGTTCTCCTTCATCTCGACGCACTGGGCGGTCGGCTGGCTGATGATCGGGGCCCTGGTCCTGCATCTGGCCGTCAAGGCCCCCGAGATCGCCGCCCATTGGAGCAACCGCTCGGCGGGCACCCTCGCGCTGCCCGCCGAGGACGGCCCCGACCGGCGGTCCCTGCTGACAGCGGTCGGCGCGGCGGTCGGCGCGGTCACCCTCACCACGGTCGGCCAGTCCTTCACTCCCTTGAAGGACCTGGATCTGCTGGCTCCCCGCCACCCCGATCATGGCGCACAGGGCCTGCCGGTCAACCGCACCGCGGCCAGGGCCCGGGTGAGCCGCGACTCCGTACGGGACTGGCGGCTGCGGGTGGACGGGCCCCGGCCGTACGAACTGACCCTGGCCGAGCTGAGGGCGCTGCCGCAGCGGGAGGTGACGCTGCCGATCGCGTGTGTGGAGGGCTGGAGCAAGTCGGCCCGCTGGACCGGGGTGAGGGTCCGTGACCTGCTGGACCGGGCGGGCGCGCCGGCCGGCGCCCGGGTACGGGTCGTCTCGATGGAGCGGCGGGGCAACTACCGGGTGATGGAGATGGGGCACCACTACGCCCGCGATCCGCTCACTCTGCTCGCGCTGCGCCTCAACGGAGAGGTGCTGACGCTCGATCACGGCTACCCGGCGCGGATCATCGCGCCGAACCGGCCCGGCGTGCTGCAGACCAAATGGGTGAACAGTCTGGAGGTGCTGTGATGCGTGCGGCTCGGATGACGGCAGGCGCGCTGGGTGTCGCGCTGATGGGAATCGGGGCGTTCATCCTGTTCACGAACGAACGCGTCAGGGAGCCGTGGGCCGCGGTGGTGTGGCTGGCCGGGTCGGTGGTCGCGCACGACGGGCTGATCGCGCCGCTGGTGCTGGGCGTCGGACTGCTGCTGGCCCTGCTGCCGGTCTCCAGGGGCGCGAAGGGGGTGGTGCGCGGCGGGCTGCTGGTGGCCGCGCTGCTGACGGCGGTCGCGCTGCCGGTGCTGCTGCGGCCCGGCACCCCGAAGGCGTCGGTGCTGCCCCTGGACTATCCGCGCAACTGGCTGATCACCCTGGCCGCGACCGCGGCCCTCACGGCGGCGCTGTTGCTCGTACGGGCTCTACGGGGGCGGGAGCGCGGGCGCGGACGGGGTGCGGGGCGGCGCGCGGGACATGCCGAGCGCCGGAGGGCGGATTAGCCTGGGGCTGCCGGTTCGCACGGCTGCGCGGCGCCCCCACCGGGACCCGCCTGGCCCGCCCCGGCGCCCTTCGCAGCACCCGGACACCCGGACACCCGTCAGCCACAGCGAGGAGCAAGCCGTGAAGTCGGATACCCATCCCGTCTACCGTCCGGTGGTCTTCCGGGACCGGAGCGCCGGATACGCGTTCCTCACAAGGTCGACGGCCACCAGCGACACCACCATCGAGTGGGACGACGGCGGCACCTACCCCGTCGTCGATGTGGAGATCTCCTCGGAGAGCCACCCGTTCTACACCGGGCAGGCCCGGGTGGTGGACTCCGAGGGCCGCATCGAGAAGTTCGAGCGCCGCTTCGGGAGCACCGAATCGGGCCCCGAGCCCGGGAAGGCTTCCTGAGCCCTCGTCGGCCCCAGCCCCCAGCCCCCAGCCCTTGGCGTGGAGTGGTCG
>NZ_JAYMZR010000038.1:57204-58621 GCF_035828615.1 Streptomyces sp. H27-D2
TGAGGCCGGCCGGTCCACTCCGGCTGCCTACGCGCGTCGCAGGGACACGAACGACCTGCCGGAGGCGGACCACTGCTCCACGGCGGTCCAGCCCGCCGCCCCGGCCCGGCGCACCAGCGCGGGGGCGCCGATCCGGGCCCAGGGGAAGTCCGTGCCGCAGCCGCCGCGCCCGTCGTCGATGCGCACCAGATGGCGCTCGTCCACGTCCAGCGGCGCGGTCTCGACCAGTACCTTCCCCTGCGCCGCCATGAGTTCGCCGGAGCGCTCCAGCAGCGCTGCCGGGTCGCCGCCGATGCCGATGTTGCCGTCGATGAGCAGTACGGTCCCCCAGCGCCCTTCCCCCGGCAGCCGGTCGAAGACCGACCGGCAGAGCGCCGTGCCGCCCGCGCGCACCGTACGGGCCACGGCCGCCGGGCTCACGTCGATGCCGAGCGACGGCCGTCCGCGGGCGACGAGCGCGGCGACGAGCCGGCCGGGTCCGCAGCCGATGTCGAGTACGGACCCGTCGCAGCGCCTGAGCACGGTGAGGTCGGAGCGGTCGGCGCGGGCGCACCAGCGCTCGACGTCCAGCGGCAGCAGCCAGCCGTCGGTGCGCCGCAGGAAGAGCGGGCCGCGCCCGGTGCGCAGCGCGTCGGTGTAGGGGTCGGCGCGCCAGGAGTCGGTCCGGCCGCGCTGGACCGACTCCTCGACGCTCAACACGCGGCCCTCCCGGACAGCCGGGAGGGGATGGGCGCACGGGACGTACGGGACGGGGTTCCTGACGGGCCGGACAGTTGCGGCATCCGGGCCACGGCGGCGGCGAAGCGTCCGCCCGGCGCTGCGGCGGCCACCTGGATCGCGTCGTCCGCCGTGTCCACGTCGCACAGCGGCGGCAGATCCCGCACCCTGAGCCCGGCCGTGGTCAGCCGCCGCCGTTGCGCGGCGCCGGTGGCGGCGGTGGACATCGGCACCCCGCGCAGCAGCCGCGGCGCGGGTTCGGCCAGGCCCAGCGCCCAGAAGCCGCCGTCCGTCGCCGGGCCGAACCAGGCGTCGCAGCGCTGCCAGGCGTCGGCGGCGAGCGCCGGGGCGAGCAGGGCGGGGGTGATCTGCGGGGTGTCCATGCCGATGAGCAGGGCGGGGCCGTCGACCGCGCCGAACGCCGCCGCGAGCCGTTCGTCCAGCCCGCCCGAGCACTGCGGCAGCACCTCGATGCCGTCCGGCAGCCAGCGGCCCGGCCGGCCGTCGAGGACCAGGATGCGGCGGCGGGCGGGCACGGCGAGCACCACGGCCAGCGTGTCGGCGAGCGCCGCCTCGGCGAGCAGCGCGGCCTCCTCCGGCGTGCAGACCGGCGTGAGCCGGGTCTTCACACGCCCCGGCACCGGTGCCTTGGCGATGACCAGCAGCGTGGTCGGCGCGCCGGGGGCGTGCGCCCCCGGCG
>NZ_JAYMZR010000039.1:0-51281 GCF_035828615.1 Streptomyces sp. H27-D2
CGCCATGAGTGCTCCTCGTTGCTGTGTGCGCCTGGGTCGGGGCGCGGTGGACGCTCGGCGTCCATTGTCCCTGACGGGCCCGGACGCGGTGAGCTGGGGTGGGGGCGGCGCGCTCCGCGTGGGCGGCGCGCCGGCCCGGGGCTCAGGTCGTGTGGCCGGGCTCGAGCCCGGAGTCGCGGTCGAGGTCGCGGGTGGGGTCCTCGCCGCGGTCGAGCGCCTTCCAGATCTCCTCGGGGCGATCGGGGTCGACCGGTGTGCGGGCCCGGCGCGGGCCGCTGTCCGGGGCGCCGTCGCCGCGCTCGTAGCGGCCGGACATCGTGGGCCAGCCCCTGCCGCAGCGCAGCGCGAGCAGCCCGGCGAGGAGCAGCAGCAGGCCGCCGAGTGCGGAGATCCACGGCCAGGCGGTGTGCGTGGCGTGTTCCACGGCTGCCCCGGAGAGCCCGGTCGCCTTGGCGGCCTGCGTCTTGAGGGCGGCTGTGTCGGAGGTGCCGAGCAGCGAGGTGACGGCGGTGGCGGCGCCGCTGAGCGCGAGCAGCGCGGAGACCAGGATTCGGCCGGCCCGGCGTACCGCGAAGACCGCGACCAGCGCCGCCAGGCCGACGATCGCCATGGCGCCGGGGACGCCGGTGACGTCGTCGCCGCTCGCGGAGAGGTCCAGCGCGCCCTGTGCGGCGGCGGTCGTCGCCTCGCCCCAGACCTGCCCGGAGGCGAGCAGTGCGAGCGTGGCGCCGAGCGCCCCGAACAGCAGGGCGGCGGCGAGACTGCGCCTGCCGCCACCGCCGTGCTCGGCCTCGGGCCCGGCGGTGGTGGTGTCGGCGGCAGCGTCGGCTGCGGCCTCGGTACGGGTTTGGGGTACGGCGCTCACATCACCACTATCGCCCCTCCCCGACGGCTCCGGTGCCCCGGGGCACGCGATTCCGGTCACGTTCGGTCCGGTCGCCCTCAGGGCGCGCCGAGACGGTTCGCGCTGTTGACGGCGCGCAGCACGGCGGCGGCCTTGTTGCGGCACTCGGCGTTCTCGGCCGCCGGGTCGGAATCGGCGACGACGCCCGCGCCGGCCTGGACGTACGCCGTGCCGTCGCGCAGCAGCGCGGTGCGGATCGCGATCGCGGTGTCGGAGTCGCCGGCGAAGTCGAGGTAGCCCACGCAGCCGCCGTACAGGCCGCGCTTGGTGGGCTCCAGCTCCTCGATGATCTGCAGGGCGCGCGGCTTGGGCGCGCCGGAGAGGGTGCCTGCCGGGAAGCAGGCGGTGAGCACGTCGAAGGCGGTGCGGCCCTCGGCGAGCCGGCCGGTGACCGTGGAGACGATGTGCATGACGTGGCTGTAGCGCTCGACCGCCATGAAGTCGACGACCTCGACGCTGCCGGGCTCGCAGACCCGGCCGAGGTCGTTGCGGCCGAGGTCGACGAGCATCAGGTGCTCGGCGCGCTCCTTGGGGTCGGTGAGCAGTTCCTCGCCGAGCGCGGCGTCCTCCCGCTGGGTCGCGCCGCGCGGCCGTGTCCCGGCGATCGGGTGCAGCGTCGCGCGCCCGTCCTCGACCTTGACCAGCGCCTCGGGGCTGGAGCCGACCACGTCGAAGTCGTCGAAGCGGAACAGGTACATGTACGGGCTGGGGTTGGTGGCGCGCAGCACCCGGTACACGTCGAGGGCGGAGGCGGTGCACGGCGCCTCGAACCGCTGCGAGGGCACGACCTGGAATGCCTCGCCTGCCCTGATGCGCTCCTTGATGTCCTCGACCGCCGCCATGTAGGCGTCGCCGCCCCACAGGGCGGTGTACTCGGGCAGTTCGGAGGGCGGCAGCACGGCGGCGCTCGCGGGCGCCGGGCGGGACAGGTCGGCGGCCATCGCGTCGAGCCGGGCCACCGCGTCCGCGTACGCCTCATCGACGCCGGTGTCGAGGTCGTTGTGGTTGATCGCGTTGGCGATCAGCAGGACGGTGCCGTTCCAGTGGTCGAGGACGGCCAGGTCGGAGGTGAGCAGCATGGTGAGTTCGGGCAGCCGCAGGTCGTCGCGGGTGCTGTCGCCGACGCGCTCCAGGCGGCGCACGATGTCGTAGCCGAGGTAGCCGACCATGCCGCCGGTGAAGGGCGGCAGTCCGGAGCCCTCGATGAGGTCGCGCGGGGTGTGCAGCGCCTCGACGGTGCCGCGCAGGGCTTGCAGCGGGTCTCCGTCGGTGGGCACGCCGACCGGCGGGGTGCCGAGCCAGTGGGCCCGGCCGTCTTGTTCGGTGAGGGTCGCGGAGCTGCGTACGCCGATGAAGGAGTAGCGGGACCAGGTGCGTCCGTTCTCGGCGGACTCCAGCAGGAAGGTGCCGGGGCGCTCGCCCGCGAGTTTGCGGTAGAGGCCGACGGGGGTGTCCCCGTCGGCGAGCAGTCTGCGGCTGACCGGGATGACCCGGCGGTCCTTCGCGAGGGTGTGGAAGGTGTCGAGGTCCGGAGTGGCGTTGCCCGTGGTCATGGCAGTTGATCCTAGGCCGTTTCTTTTGGATCAGGCCGCCCCGCGAGCCCGGCACGATCCGTAAGAGACGGCCTAGCGAGCGCCGGTGACCGGCAGGGTGTCCGCGTCGAAGCAGGTGCGCTCGCCGGTGTGGCAGGCCGCGCCGATCTGGTCCACCTTGACCAGCACCGTGTCGCCGTCGCAGTCGAGGGCGACGGACTTGACGTGCTGGACGTGTCCCGAGGTGTCGCCCTTGACCCAGTACTCCCGGCGGCTGCGGCTCCAGTAGGTGCAGCGGCCGGTGGTCAGGGTGCGGTGCAGGGCCTCGTCGTCCATCCAGCCGAGCATCAGTACCTCTCCGGTGTCGTACTGCTGGGCGATGGCGGGGACGAGGCCGGCGTCGTCGCGCTTGAGGCGGGCGGCGACGGCGGGGTCGAGGGCGGCGGGGCCGGTGGTACTGGGCATGCGTCCATTGTGCCGTCGGCCGGGGCGCGGGGGAAAACCGCGCCGACCCCGGCGGCGGGCCCGCGGCCGGCCTGCGGCATCCTTCGCAGATGAGTCATCCGCACCGGCAGCAGCCTCCGCAGACCGGCGACAACGTGCCGAAGGTCGCGACGTTCGTGCTGGCCGCGGTGCTGCTGGCCACCCTGATCGTGGGCGCGGTGCTGCTCAGCAGGCAGTGACGGCGGCGGCTCGGGCGGGGCTGAGCCGGCCGGACGGCGCGGCGGCTCCGGCCGGGCCGGTCGCCGCGCGGCACCATGGCCCCGGCCGGGCCGCGGTCGTACGCTGGCGGTATGTCGACCCACGCGAAGCGCGAACGTCTCCTCCTCGCCGATCTGTTGGAGAGCTCCGGTCCCGAGGCCCCGACGCTGTGCCACGGCTGGACCGCCCGCGATCTCGCCGCGCACGTGGTGGTGCGCGAGCGCCGCGCCGACGCGGCCGGCGGGTTGCTGATCAAGCCGCTCGCCGCGCGTCTGGAGCGGGTGCAGGCCGAGTTCGCCGCGAAGCCGTACGAGGAGCTGATCCAGCTCCTCAGGACCGGGCCGCCCCGGTTCTCCCCGTACGCCCTCAAGCAGTTGGACGAGGCGGCCAACACCGTCGAGTTCTTCGTGCACGCCGAGGACGTCCGCCGCGCGCAGCCGGACTGGACGCCGCGGCTGCCCGACCCGGTCTTCGCCGACGCATTGTGGAAGCGGCTGGAGCGGATGGCGCGGGTGCTCGGCCGGAAGTCCCCGGTCGGCCTGGTGCTGCGGCGGCCGGACGGCCGGACGGCGGTCGCCCGCCGGGGCGCCCCGGTGGTCACGGTGACCGGCGAGCCGACCGAGCTGACGGTCTTCACCTTCGGGCGGCAGGAGGCCGCGAAGGTCGAGCTGGACGGTGACAAGGAAGCGGTGGCCAAGGTCCTGGACGCGAAGCTGGGCGTGTAGGGACGCGAAGCCCGCCTCAGGTCCGGGAGCGGGCCTCCGGGAGCGGGCCTCCGGGAGCGGGGCGAGGCGTGCGAAGGGGGCCGGGCGTCCGCGGTGCGGGCGTCCGGCCCCCTTCGTTCGGTTCCGGTGTCGTTCCCGGTCCGGTTCCGGTGTCGTTCCCGGTCCGGCTCGGCGCCCGGATCAGCGGACCGGGTGACCGGCCTTCCGGAGTGTGTCCTTGACCTGGCCGATGCGCAGGTCCCCGAAGTGGAAGACGGAGGCCGCGAGGACCGCGTCCGCGCCGGCCGCGACGGCCGGGGCGAAGTCCGCGAGCCTGCCCGCGCCGCCGCTGGCGATGACCGGGACGCTGACGTGCTCGCGGACCGCTGCGATCATCGCGGTGTCGTAGCCGTCCTTGGTGCCGTCCGCGTCCATCGAGTTGAGCAGGATCTCGCCCGCGCCCAGCCCGGCCGCGCGGTGCGCCCATTCGACGGCGTCGATGCCGGTGCCCTGCCGGCCGCCGTGCGTGGTGACCTCGTAGCCGGAGTCGGTGACCGTGCCCTGCGGGCAGCGGCGGGCGTCGACCGACAGGACGAGCACCTGGCTGCCGAAGCGCTGCGCGATCTCGTGGATCAGCTCGGGGCGGGCGATGGCCGCCGTGTTGACGCCGACCTTGTCCGCGCCCGCCCGCAGCAGCTTGTCCACGTCTGTCGTGGCGCGCACGCCGCCGCCGACGGTCAGCGGGATGAAGACCTGCTCGGCGGTGCGGCGGACCACGTCGTACGTCGTCTCCCGGTCGCCGGACGAGGCGGTGATGTCGAGGAACGTCAGCTCGTCGGCGCCCTCGGCGTCGTAGAGCTTGGCCATTTCGACCGGGTCGCCCGCGTCGCGCAGGTTCTGGAAGTTGACACCCTTGACGACGCGGCCGTTGTCCACGTCGAGGCAGGGGATGACTCGGACCGCGAGGGTCATGGGGTCAGGCTCCTCGGAATGCTTCTACTTCGACCTCGACCACCATGCGCGAGTCGACGAAGCCGGAGACGACCAGCATCGTCGCGACGGGGCGCACGGTGTCGAAGAGTTCTTTGTGGGCCCGGCCGACCTCGTCCACGTCCCGTGCGTGGGTGAGGTACATCCGGGTGCGGACGACGTCCTGGCGGCCGAGGCCGAGTTTCTCCAGCGCTGTGAAGGCGACCCCGAAAGCGACCCTGGCCTGCTCGTACGGGTCGCCCTCGAACTGGATGACGCCGTCCTCGATGGACGTGCAGCCGGAGACCAGGGTGAGACCGCCGGGCAGCCGGATCGCCCGGGTGAAGCCGAAGGCGTCCTCCCAGGGCGAGCTGGACGAGACGCGGCGGACGGAGTCGGAGTCGGTGCCGGGCTCTGATGTCATGCAGCTGCTTCCATCACGATGTGGCCTCCAGTGCCTCTTCCAAGGTGAACGCCTTGGCGTAAAGGGCCTTACCCACGATCGCTCCTTCGACGCCCTCGGGTACCAGCGTGGCGATCGCCCGCAGATCGTCAAGGGAGGAGACGCCGCCGGATGCGACGACGGGCCGGTCGGTGACCGCGCAGACGTTCCGCAGCAGCTCCAGGTTGGGCCCCTGGAGGGTGCCGTCCTTGGCGATGTCGGTGACGACGTACCGGGCGCAGCCCTCGCTGTCGAGCCGGGCCAGCGTCTCGTAGAGGTCGCCGCCGTCGCGGGTCCAGCCGCGCCCGCGCAGCGTCGTGCCGCGCACGTCCAGGCCGACCGCGATCTTGTCGCCGTGTTCGGCGATGACCTTGGCGACCCACTCGGGGGTCTCCAGGGCCGCGGTGCCGAGGTTGACCCGGGTGCAGCCGGTGGCCAGCGCGGCGGCGAGCGAGGCGTCGTCGCGGATGCCGCCGGACAGTTCGACCTTGATGTCCATGGAGTGCGCGACCTCGGCGATCAGCGCCCGGTTGTCACCGGTGCCGAACGCCGCGTCGAGGTCCACCAGATGCAGCCACTCGGCGCCCGAGCGCTGCCAGGCCAGGGCGGCGGACAGCGGGTCGCCGTACGAGGTCTCGGAGCCGGACTCGCCGTGGACGAGGCGGACGGCCTGGCCGTCCCGTACGTCGACGGCGGGGAGGAGTTCGAGGCGGTGGGCAGACGCAGTCATCGCGGGTGGTCTCCGTTGGGGGCCGTTGGGGCTGTCAGAGGGTTTCGAGCCAGTTGGTCAGCAGCTGGGCGCCGGCGTCGCCGGACTTCTCGGGGTGGAACTGGGTCGCGCAGAGCGGGCCGTTCTCGACGGCGGCGACGAACGGCTCGCCGTGCGTGGCCCAGGTGACCTTGGGGGCGCGGATGTGCGCGTTGGTGACTTCGAGACTCCACTCGCGCACCGCGTAGGAGTGCACGAAGTAGAAGCGCGCCTCCTCGTCGAGCCCCGCGAAGAGCCGGGACTCCTCGGCGGCGCGGACCGTGTTCCAGCCCATGTGCGGGACGATCGGCGCGCGCAGCGGCTCGACCGTGCCGGGCCACTCGTCGAGGCCCATGGTCTCGACGTCGTGCTCGATGCCGCGCTCGAAGAGGATCTGCATGCCGACGCAGATGCCCATCACGGGGCGTCCGCCGGACAGCCTGCGCCCCACGATCCAGTCGCCGCGCGCCTCGATGAGGCCCTTCATGCAGGCGGCGAAGGCGCCGACGCCGGGCACCAGCAGGCCGTCGGCGGCCATGGCGGTGTCGAAGTCGCGGGTGATCTCGACCTCGGCGCCGACCCGGGCCAGCGCGCGTTCGGCGGAGCGCACATTGCCGAAGCCGTAGTCGAAGACGACGACCCGCTTGGCCGGAGCGCTCATTCCCAGACCCCTTGCAGCCGCATGATGCCGGCGACCAGGCACATGACGGCCCCGATGGCCAGCAGGGTGATCAGGCTCGCGGACATCTTCTGCTTCCAGAACGAGTAGACGCCACCGAGCAGGAAGAGTCCGACGACGATCAGGATGGTGGTGAGGCCGGTCACAGGGTCATTCCGTTCGCTTCTGAGCCCGCGCGGCGCGGCGGCGCGGCCATCGCGGTTGTCCGCGGCTCGGCGGCCGCGCGTGCGTCGCTCACAGCGCGCCCTTGGTGGAGGGGAGAATCCCGGCAGCGCGCGAGTCGTGTTCGCACGCGTAGCGCAGCGCGCGGGCGAGGGCCTTGAACTGACACTCCACGATGTGGTGCGCGTTGCGCCCGTACGGCACGTGGATGTGCAGCGCGACCTGCGCCTGTGCGACGAAGGACTCGAAGACGTGCCGGGTCATGGTGGTGTCGTAGGTGCCGATCATCGGCGCCATCGTCTCGGGCTCGGTGTGCACGAGGTACGGGCGGCCGGACAGGTCGACGGTCACCTGGGCCAGCGCCTCGTCCAGCGGCACCGTGCAGTTGCCGAAGCGATAGATGCCGACCTTGTCGCCGAGCGCCTGCTTGAAGGCGGCGCCGAGCGCGAGGGCGGTGTCCTCGATGGTGTGGTGGGTGTCGATGTGCAGGTCGCCCTCGGTCCTGACGGTGAGGTCGAAGAGACCGTGCCGGCCGAGCTGGTCGAGCATGTGGTCGTAGAAGCCGACGCCTGTCGAGACGTCGACCTTGCCGGTGCCGTCGAGGTTGATCTCGACGAGGACCGAGGTCTCTTTGGTGGTGCGCTCAACGCGGCCCACGCGGGGGGTCATGCGTTCTCCTTCATCAACTCGCGTACCGCATCGAGGAACGCGTCGTTCTCGGCCGGAGTGCCCGCGGTGACCCGCAGCCAGCCCGGTACTCCGTTGTCCCGGACCAGGACGCCCCGGTCCAGCAGTCCGCGCCATGCCCGCTGGGCGCTGTCGAAGCGACCGAACTGGACGAAGTTGGCGTCGGAGTCGGTGACCTCGCAGCCGATCGCGCGCAGCTCGGTGACGAGGCGGTCGCGTTCGGCTTTGAGCTGCTCGACGTACCCCAGCAGCGTATCGGTGTGCTCCAGGGCGGCGAGGGCGGTGGCCTGGGTGACGGCGGACAGGTGGTAGGGCAGCCGGACCAGCTGCACCGCGTCGACCACGGCGGGGTCGGCCGCGAGGTAGCCCAGCCGCAGTCCGGCGGCGCCGAACGCCTTGGACATGGTGCGGCTGACCACGAGGTTGCGGCGGCCCTCGATGAGCGGCAGCAGTGAGGGGCGGTGGCTGAACTCGACGTACGCCTCGTCGACCACGACCATCGAGGGCTTCGCCGCCTGGGCGGCCTCGTACAGCGCGAGGACCGTGGCGGAGTCGACGGCGGTGCCGGTCGGGTTGTTCGGCGAGCAGATGAAGACCACGTCGGGCCGCCGCTCGCCGATGGCCCGTACGGCCGCCTCGACGTCGATGGTGAAGTCGTCGTTGCGCGGTCCCGAGATCCAGTCCGTGCCGGTGCCGCGGGCGATCAGCGCGTGCATGGAGTACGAGGGCTCGAAGCCGATCGCGGTGCGGCCGGGGCCGGCGAAGGCCTGGAGGAGCTGCTGGATGACCTCGTTGGAGCCGTTGGCCGCCCAGACGCCGGCTGCGGCGACCGGGTGCCCGGCGGTGCGGGTGAGGTAGCGCGCGAGCTCGGTGCGCAGCTCGACCGCGTCCCGGTCCGGGTAGCGGTTGAGGGTGCGCGCGGCCTCGGCGACGCGCTCCGCGATCCGCCGCACCAGGATCTCGGGCAGCGGGTACGGGTTCTCGTTGGTGTTCAGCCGCACCGGGACGTCGAGCTGCGGGGCCCCGTACGGGGATTTGCCGCGCAGTTCGTCCCGGATGGGGAGTTCGCCCCATTGGGGGGAGGGTGCGTTGCCGGTCACTGGGTCGGTACCGTCCAGTCGAATCTCGCCCGCAGGGCGTCGCCGTGCGCGGGCAGGTCTTCAGCATCCGCCAGCGTCACCACGTGGTGGGTGACCTCGGCGAGCGCCTCGCGGGTGTAGTCCACGACGTGGATGCCGCGCAGGAAGGACTGGACGGAGAGTCCGGAGGAGTGGCAGGCGCAGCCGCCGGTGGGCAGTACGTGGTTGGAGCCGGCGCAGTAGTCGCCGAGCGAGACCGGCGCGTAGGTGCCGACGAAGACGGCTCCGGCGTTGCGGACCCGGGCGGCGACGGCGGCGGCGTTCTCGGTCTGGATCTCCAGGTGCTCGGCGCCGTAGGCGTCGACGACCTTCAGGCCCTCGTCGATCCCGTCGACCAGGACGATCGCGGACTGCCGTCCGGCCAGCGCCTCGGTGACCCGCTCGCGGTGCCGGGTGTCCGCGACCTGCGTCTTGAGCTGCGCCTCGACGGCCTCGGCCAGCGGGAGCGAGTCGGTGACCAGGACGGCGGCGGCGAGGGTGTCGTGCTCGGCCTGGCTGATCAGGTCCGCGGCGACGTGCACCGGGTCGGCGCTCGCGTCGGCGAGGACGGCGATCTCGGTCGGGCCGGCTTCGGCGTCGATGCCGATGCGGCCCTTGAGCAGCCGCTTGGCGGCGGCGACGTAGATGTTGCCGGGGCCGGTGACCAGGTTGACCGGCAGGCAGCCGTCGGGGGCCTCGGCGCCGTCAGCGGCGTCGGTGCTTCCGGTGCTTCCGGCGCTTCCGACGGCTCCGGTGCCCGCGGTTCCGTACGCGAACATCGCGATGGCCTGGGCGCCGCCGGCCGCGTGGACCTCGTCGACGCCGAGCAGGGCGCAGGCGGCGAGGATCGTCGGGTGCGGCAGACCGCCGAACTCCTTCTGCGGGGGCGAGCTGACCGCGATGCCCTCGACTCCGGCCTCCTGGGCCGGCACCACGTTCATGATCACGGACGACGGGTAGACGGCGAGGCCGCCGGGCACGTACAGCCCGACCCGCTCGACCGGCACCCAGCGCTCGGTGACCGTGCCGCCGGGCACCACCTGGGTGGTGTGGTCGGTGCGCCGCTGCTCCCGGTGGACGATGCGGGCGCGCCGGATCGACTCCTCCAGGGCCGCCCTGACCGCCGGGTCCAGCTCCGCCAGAGCGCGGTCGATCGCGGCGGCGGGCACCCTGACCCGGTCGATCGTCACGCCGTCGAAGCGCTGCGCGTAATGGATCAGCGCCGCGGTGCCGCGATGGCGCACGTCCTCGCAGATCGGCCGGACGCGCTCCAGCGCGGCCTCGACGTCGAACTCGGCACGGGGCAGCAGGTCGCGCAGGGCGGCGCCCTCGGGGAGGGCGTCACCGCGCAGATCGATTCGGGAGATCACGAGGTCAATTGTCTCAGACCCGTTCCAGCGTCCGGTCCGCCGTATCACTCCCTGATACGTACCCCTTAAGTTGATCCTGACTTCCCGCGTTCAAGCAGTCACTCAGCGGGAATGGGGGTCCGTACAGGAGTACGAACTCCGCTCAGGCGGATCGGCGGAGGGAACATCAGCGTGAGCGAGCCACCGGACGGCGAGCCGCCCACCGGACTCGAACTGACCACCGCCGAGTGGGGGATGTGGCAGGCCTTCCGCAACGGCAGCACCTGCGACCTGCGCAGCCGCGACCCGGCGCAGAACAACCCGAAGGCCCTGCACCCCTGGGGCCCGGAGCGCAGCGTGCGGGCCAGGGTCGTCGCGCTCCTGCTGCTCAAGGGGCCGCCCGCGACACCGGGCCGGGTCGCCGCGCTCAAGCTCAACGGCGTGCACATCACCGGCACCCTCGACCTCGCGGGCGGCACCGTCGAGCCGTACGTCGAGCTGCACAACTGCCGCTTCGAGCAGCAGCTGCTGCTCCCGGAGAGCAAGTTCACCACCCTGCGCATGGTCGGCTGCTCGATCCCGCGGATCGAGGCGGCCCGGCTGTCCACCGAGGGCGACTTACATCTGCCGCGCTGCTTCGTCGCGAACGGCATCCGGCTCACCGACGCGCACATCGGCACGGATCTGCTGATCAACCAGCTCGTGGTGCACAAGGACCGCAAGGGCCGCTCGATCGCCGCCGACGGTCTGACCGTGGCCCAGGACCTACAGGCCGAGATGATCGAGTCGTACGGCGAGCTGAGCCTGCGCGGCGCGCAGATCGGCGTCTCGCTCAGCCTGCGCGGCAGCCTGCTGCGCAACCCGCACGGCAAGCGCGCGCTCAACGCCCCGCAGCTCACCGTCGAGCGCACGCTCTACCTGACGGCGGCCGGGCTCGGCAGCTCGCCGTTCACCAGCGGCGCCACCCCGCCGTACGGCATCACCAACACCCCCACCCGCGGCACCCGGATGCAGCGCTTCGAGTGCGAGGGCGGGATACGGCTCGACGACGGCCGGTTCGGCGACGCGATCGACTTCTACCAGGCCCGCTTCATCATGGAGGCGGACCAGGAGCTGTCGCTGCGCCGCATACAGACCCCCGAGATGCGCTTCCTCGGCGAGCGCCCGCAGCGCGGGCGGGTCATCCTCTCGGGCGCCCGGGTCGTCAACCTGGTCGACAAGTCGACCAGCTGGCCCGGCGCGGGCGGGCTGTGGATGGCCGGGTTCGCGTACGAGACGCTGATCCCGCGCGGCCACTTCCCGCTGTCCCGGCGGCTGGAGTGGGTCGCGGACGCGACGCCCGAGTACGCGCCGGAGCCCTACGAGATGCTGTCCAACGCGCTGCGGCTCAGCGGTGAGGACGCCGACGCCCGGGTCGTGCTGCTCGCCAAGCAGCGCCGCCGCCGCGAAACGCTGCCGCTGGCCGGGAAACTGTGGGGCTACCTCCAGGACTGGACCGTGGCGTACGGCTACAAGCCGGGGCGGGCCGCGATCTGGATGGCGGTGCTCTGGGCGGTCGGCGCGTTCTTCTTCCACCAGCGGCCGAGCGAGCTGAAGCCCGGCGAGTCGCCGCACTGGAACTCCGCGCTGTACGCCCTGGACCTGCTGCTCCCCGTCATCGACCTCGGGCAGGACGGCTACTGGAGACAGCAGGGGCTCTACCAGTGGGCGGCGGCCGCGATGATCCTGCTCGGCTGGGTGCTCGCGACGACGGTCGCCGCGGGAGCGTCCCGGCTGTTGCGGCGGCAGTAGGGGCGGCGGGCGACCGCGCGGCCACAAGCCCCAGGTGGGTGGTGCTGGGAGCGCACCCACCACCCCCCTGGGACCTGCACTCTTTGCCAAGCATTGACTGTATGCAGGGCAACCGATCAGCTGATACCGAAGCGTCATCGAATCCCTCTGGCCCACCCCGCACGGGCGGCCTTCAATGACCAGACCATGGTCTTCCTCCGCGCTCTGGTCGCCACCGCGCGCATGATCCGTCACACCGCGCACCTCTCCGCCGGACTGCCGCCGGACGACGAGGTGCTGCTCGACGCCCCCGACGGCCGGCTGGCGCCGGTACTCGTCGCCGCCGCCGCGGACGACTTCAAGCCCGCCGCCGAGCTGCTCGCCGCGACCCGCGAGAACGCCGAGTGGGAGTCCCGCGACCGCTACGTCACCCGGCTCGCCGCCTTCACCCGGTCCCGGCCCGGCTGGTTCGCCGACTGGCAGTCCGCCGACCCGCACTCCCCCGACGCCGCGCTGATCACCGCGCAGCGCGCCGCCAGCCGCACCGAGCTGCTGCCCGAGACCACCCTGCTGCGCGAGGTCGTCCCGCTGATCGAGGCCGCCGCGTCCGCCGACGACGCCGACCCGGTCCCCTGGCGCATCGCGCTCGACCACGCGCGCAACAGCCGCGCACCGCGCACCGCCTTCGCGGCGCACTGGGACCAGGCCGTGCGCCGCTCCTCGCACCACTACGGCTGTCACGTCGCCGCCCTGCGCTACCTCGGCTCCCGGCCCGACTCCTCGCCCGCCGAGTGCCTCGACTTCGCCGAGAACGCCGCCGCGCAGGCACTCCCCCGCTCACTGCTCCGCGCCCTGCCGCTGCGTACCGCCTACGCCCACCTCGACGCGGCGGCCACCCCGCACGCCGCCCTGGCCGACAGCGGCATGGGCCTCGGCGGCGGCGGGGGCGGCAGTGTGGGCAGAGGCGCCCGTACGGGCCGAAGGGCCCACCGGAGCAGCGGGTCCGGCGTACCCGCCCGCGCCGCCGCGGGCATCGACGAGCGCCGCGTCGACACGGCCGCCGATCTGGCCATCGAGATGTCCGCGCGCTATGAGCCGGGCGACCCCTGGCCCGCCGAGGTCCGCAATCTGCTCGCGTACACCCTGGTCACCCGCAGCCGGTGGGCCGACGCACTCGCGCAATTCCGGCTGATCGGCCCGCACGCCACCTCGCTGCCCTGGCAGCACATTTCGGACGATCCGCTCGGCCAGTTCCTCGAAGTGCGCGACGGCGTACGCATTCAGCTGGCCTCCACGATCCCGCTGCGGCACCGGCCCGGCCAAGAGATCGCGAACGACCATTAGGCTTGGCCGTCGTGACCACCGTGCGCCTGCCGCTCTTCCCGCTGAACTCGGTGCTGTTCCCCGGGCTCGTACTGCCCCTGAGCATCTTCGAACAGCGCTATCGCGCCCTGATGCTCGACCTCCTGGCGCTGCCCGAGGACGCCCGGCGCTTCGGCGTCGTGGCGATCCGCGACGGCCGGGAGGTCGCCGCCAGCTCACCCGGGCTGCCCGATCCCACCGCGCTGCCCGAACGCGGAGCCGCCGCCGGCTTCGGCTCCGACCCGATCAAATCCTTCTACTCCGTCGGCTGCGTCGCGGACGCGGCGACCATCCGTGAGAACCCCGAGCAGGCCGGCGGCGGCTACGAGGTGCTGGCCACCGGCACCACCCGGTTCCGGCTGCTCTCCGTCGACGCCTCCGGCCCCTATCTGACCGGTGAGGTCGAGGAGCTGGAGGAGGACCAGGGCGACGGCGCGGGCGCGCTCGCCTCCGGTGTCGTCCGCACCTTCCGCACCTACCAGCAGCGCCTCGCGGGCGCCCGCGAGCGCACCCTGACCACCGGCCAGGACCTGCCCGCCGAGCCCTCCGTGCTGTCCTACCTGGTGGCGGCGGCGGTCGTGCTGGACAACCCGACCAGACAGCGGCTGCTCCAGGCCCCGGACACCGCCACCCGGCTCGCCGAGGAGCTCAAACTGCTGCGCCGGGAGACCGCGGTGATCGCCCAGCTCCCCTCACTGCCCGCCGTCGATCTCACCCAGCGGCCGACCAGCCCCAACTGACCGGGAAACCAGCAC
Organism: Streptomyces sp. H27-D2; assembly: GCF_035828615.1. Classification (NCBI taxonomy): domain Bacteria; kingdom Bacillati; phylum Actinomycetota; class Actinomycetes; order Kitasatosporales; family Streptomycetaceae; genus Streptomyces; species Streptomyces sp. H27-D2. The sequence goes on from NZ_JAYMZR010000039.1 coordinate 13,884, forward strand.
CTTGTCGAAGGCGAAGAGGGCCGGCAAGCAGCAGCCCGGCGGCACCCCGGCGACCGTGGCACTCAGCGCGGCGGGCGTCGCCTTCACCGTGCACGCCTACGAGCACGACCCGGCCGCCGCCTCGTACGGGCAAGAGGCGGCGGAAGCGCTGGGGATGGAACCGGAGCGGGTCTTCAAGACCCTCGTCGCCGAAGTGGACGGCGCGCTGGCCGTCGCTGTGGTCCCCGTCGCGGGCTCGCTCGACCTCAAGGCGCTCGCCGCGGCCGTCGGCGGCAAGCGCGCCGCCATGGCCGACCCGGCGGCGGCCGAGCGCAGCTCCGGCTACGTACGCGGCGGCATCTCGCCGCTCGGCCAGCGGCGCGCGCTGCGCACCGTGCTCGACGCCTCCGCCTCCGGGCACCCCACCGTGTGCGTCTCGGCGGGCCGCCGCGGCCTCGAAGTGGAACTGTCGCCGGCCGATCTCGCGGCCCTCACCGACGCCGTACTGGCCCCGATCACCCGCGGCTGACCGGCGAAGCCGGCGGTGCGGCGGGTCTGGACGGTCACGGCCTCCTCAGGTAGGACCGAGGGGCGGGGCAGCACGTGGCGCTCCCCGCTCAGGGGAGGCGGACCATGTCGAAGAAGACCAGGAAACGCCGCTGGCGCATCAAGAAGGGCCGGGCCAACCACGGGCGGCGTCCCGCGTAGGCCAGCGCGTGAGTGCTGTGAGCGCGATGACTGACCGTGCCCGGCCGGTGTACGGGTGTCCTCAAACTCCCCCAGCCTTCGGCCGGGAGGTGCCCCCAGGACAGGCTGAATTCAGCGCTCCCCCAGCGTTTGAGGACAGCCCGGCCCAAGGCTCGTACCCAGGGCCGACTCCCGAACGAGGTTGAGGACACCGCGCCCTAGCCGGACGGCGGCACCGTAGGGTGACCCGGCCAATCCGGCGACGGTTCCGGCTCGCGCGGCCCGAACATCGCGGTCAAGCCGAGATGCACGCCCACCGCCGCGAGCGACCAGCCCAGCAGCGCGCCCTTGGCCCGTAGCTGGAGGCCCGCGTCGAACGTCACGCCCTTGCCGACCGCCTTGGCGTGCGCCACGACGTCCTCCGTCGGGCCGAGCCACAGGCCCAGCCGCCAGGCCAGCAGCGAGCCGAGCAGGCCGCCGAGCGCGAGCCCGAGCACGATCGCGATCCCGCCGCGCCGGAAGAACCAGAACACCGCGACGGCGCTCAGCGCGCCGAAGGCCAGCGCCAGCAGCACGAAGGTGCCGTCCGCGCCGATCGCCTCCTCGCCCTCGGAGTTCTTGAGGAAGATCGCCTTGCCGTTCGAGACCAGCGGGATGCGCGGGGACAGCCAGAGCCACAGCAGCCCCAGCAGCACGCCGGCGACGGCGACCAGCACCGCCACCACAGCCGCCTGCCGCAGCTCCTGGGCCGGGCTCGGGTCCTTTGGGGTTCGGTAGGCGGGGCCGGAGCCGAGCGCCTGCTTCTGCCAGTGGTCGTCGTGCGGGTGATCGTGCTCGTCCTGCTGCTCGTGCTGATGCTGCGAGCCGTGCTGCTGGTCTTCGGGCTGCTCGTCGTGGTGCCGCCCGTGGGGCGGCCGGCCGGGCGGCGTCAGAGGTGCGGTCACATGGTCATCGTGCCAGGTGGGCGGTGTGCCCCCGGCGGCAGGAGGCTCTTCCGGGCGCGTCATCGCACGGCCGCCCTTCGATAGGCCCAGGTCGCGGCGGCCAGCGCGGCCACGCCGACGCCGGCGCAGACCGCGAGATCGGCGAGGATCAGCAGCCAGTCGGGGTGCGCGTCGAAGCTCTGTATCAGGGCTTCGACCCCGTACGTGGACGGCAGCAGATCACGCGCGTACACGACCACGGTCGGCATGTGCGTGGTCGGCAGGACGCCCAGCAGCAGCGCTGCGGACATCCCGAGCTGTCCGCAGAGGGTCGCGAGTTCCTGGCGCGGCGCGAGCAGCCCCAGCGTCGCGCCGAGCCCGGCGAGGGCCGCCCCGGCCAGCGGGATCACCGCGACGAGCACCCACAGGTTCGCCATCGGCAGCCCGAAGAGCACGCTGCCCGCGACCGCCGTGACGATCGTGCCGGGCACCGTGAACGAGGCGTACGCGCCGGCCGCCCCGAGCACCACGGCGGCGGGCGGCACCGGCAGCGTCGCGTAGTGGTCGAGGCCGCCGGAGGCCCGTAGCTGCCCGAAGTACTGGGCCAGCAGATTGAGCGCGACGAACGCCACGACGAGCACACTCGACCCGGCGACCACGGAGCGCGCCTCCACGCCGCCCGCGCCGCCGTCCACGACCCCGCGCATCAGGACCATGATCCCGACGGACTGGAAGGTCGCCACGAACAGCAGCGGGATGCGGGCCACCCTGGCGCGCGAGAGCTGCGCCCGGTACACCGCGGCGAGAGCGGGCAGCAGCTTGGCCCGCGGCGCGAGCGGGGCCGCGCCTGCGCTCTGTGGCCTCGGCCGGGGAGCGACGCCGGCGTCGGACTCCGTCCGGACGCCTCCTTGCGACGCCGGTGCGGCGACGCTCACCCCCGCGGGCGCGGACGTTGCACTCACGCTGCACAGCTCCTGTTCCGTACGGACCGATGGGCGGCGCACCCGCCGCGCGCCGGTTCTGCCTGCGATGCGGACCCCGGCCGTCCGGACCGCCGGGCGGGCCCGGCGCCGTGCCCCTGCGGGCCGCCCGGCCCCACCGTACGAGCCGGGGCGGCCGGACCGGAGGAGTTGGCCGAATGAGCGGACTCCGCCGCGATCGGCGTCCGGGTGCCGCGCGGACGTCCCATACTGCCCCTCGCCGGGCCGGCGCCCCGCATGTTCAGGCCGTTCGGGTCATACGCGCCATACGCGTCATCCGTGCCGTTCGCGGCGCTCACGCCTTCACCAGTCCGTCGGTGCGCCCGCCGAGCGCGAGGTAGACGTCCTCCAGGCTGGGCGTGGTCAGGGTGAAGTCGTCGAGGGCCGCGAAGGCCGGGCCGCCGGTGACGGTCGCGACGACCGCGCGCGCCTCGTCCGGGGCCAGCCGCAGCGTCCAGCGGCGGCCGGACGCCCGCGCGGAAGGGCGCAGCGCCGCGATCTCGGGCAGTTCCAGCGGCGGGCGCTCGCGCCAGACCAGGTCGAGCCGTACTTCCTCGCCGACCAGTTCCTTGAGCCCGTTGGGCGTGTCGCAGGCGATGACCCGGCCGCGGTCTATCACCGCGACCCGGTCCAGGACCGTCTCCGCCTCGATCACGTTGTGGGTGACCAGCAGCACAGTCGCGCCGCGCTCCGCGCGCCTGCGGTCCACGGCGGCCCAGACGGCCCGTCGTGCGATGGGGTCCATCCCGGTGGTCGGTTCGTCCAGCACCAGCACCGGCCGGTCGCCGACCAGCGTGGCGGCGAAGCAGGCGAGCCGACGCTGGCCGCCGGAGAGCTTCTTGACGGCCCGCCCGGCGAGATCGCCGAGTCCGAGTTCTTCGAGCACCGCGTCGCGCTCGGCCCGCGCGGTCCGCACGTCGAGTCCGCGCAGCCGGCCGGTGGTCTCGGCGGCCAGCGAGACGGTCAGTTCGTCGAGGGCCGTGGACTCCTGGCCGAGGTAGCCGAGCAGCCGCGAAGCGCGCTCGGGGTGCCGCACCAGGTCGTGGCCGAGCAGGGTGACGCTGCCGGAGTCGGGGCGCAGCAGTCCGGTGAGCTGTCGTACGAGGGTGGATTTGCCGGCGCCGTTGGGTCCGAGCAGGCCGAAGATCTCGCCGCGGCGCACGTCGAGGGTGATGCCGTCGCTGGCGCGCACCTCGGGCACGGCCGCCGATCCCCGGCGTCCGCGCACCGCCGGGTACGTCTTGACCAGGTCCCGCACCACGCACACCGAATCGGCTGCGGCCTGGTCGGCCTTGGTGCCTTGCTCCGCCTGTCCTGTGCCCGTGCTCACGAGCTATGAGGGTACGCGGCCGGGGGGTGTCGCCGTCCCGGGGGCCCGGGGGGGGGCGGGCCCCGCGGGTCTGCCTGGGCCTACTCGCCCGCCGGGGCGTGCTCCGAGGCGGTGCGGAGGTCGACCTCGCGCCAGAAGCCGGCCCTGATCGCGTAGCGGTCGTGTTCGTCGATCTGGTCGTCCTTGTGGGCCAGCAGGCCGAATCGGGCGGCGTAGCGCAGCAGTTCGCCGTCGATGCGGTGCGGGATGCGCGGGTACTCGGTGGAGAGCAGTTGGAGGTGCACGGTGTCGGAGAGGCGCTCCGTCCAGCGCCGGGCGAACACCTGTCCTACTTCGAAGGGGTCGCCGCTGACGGCGGTGATGTCCGCCTCGCGGTCGGCCCAGCGCTGCTCGGCGGTGGTGAGCTGGGCCAGGGTGGGCAGCAGCGCCGTCTCCGAGGGCTCGCCGGGGCCGCTCGGGCCGCCGCCGGGGCCGCGTTCGACCCAGCCTTTGTCGGAGGACCAGCGCAGCGTCGCGTTGGGCACGGGGTGCGGCGCCGGGTGCCCCGCGGGGCCGACGCCGTGGCCGCGGCCGAGGCCGGCGAGGTCCTTGGGGGTGGGGCGGCCTTTGACGTCGCCCGCTTCGCCGCCCTCGGTTCCGGGGGCGGTCTCCGGGCCGGACGGGCCCGCCGGGCCGTCGTCGGCGGGGGCGGGCCTGACCTGGGCGCCGTTGCGGGCCGGGGTGTGCTCGTCCGTGGTCTGGTCGGCGACGGCGGCCGCCGCGGCGGCGACGGCCGATTCGGGCAGCGGCGCGGAGAGGATCGCGGCGATCTCGGGGCGCGGCGGCGGGGGGGGCGCGCAGACGCCGCCGAGTTCCGTGGCGCGGACGGCCCGGGTGATCCAGGTGCGGTCGAGGACCCGGCGTTCGTCGGCCTCGGCGACCAGGTCCTCGGACTGGTTGTAGTCGCCGTCGGCGGCCTGCACCGCCCAGAGGTGGACGGCAACGCCGTGCTCCTTGGCGGACATCAGGCCGGGCAGCAGGTCTCCGTCGCCGGTGACCAGGACGATGTCGGTGCAGGCGCGGTTGCGCGCGAGTTCGGTCAGCTCGGCGTGCATCGCGGCGTCGACGCCTTTCTGCGCCCAGCGGCCGTCACTTCGGGTCAGCGCGCCGAGCCGGACGGTGACACGCGGCATGACGCGCAGCCGCCGGTGCTCCGGCTGCGGGACGCGGTCGGGGGCCCCGTCGAACCAGTAGATGCGGAGCAGCGGCTGTTCGGTCTCGGCCTCGGCCCGTTCCCGCAGCCCCTGGATGAGGGTGGCGTGATCAACGGTGATCCGGGACCGGGCGGGTTCGCCCGCGAGCAGGCTCGCGGCGGCGCCCAACAGGTAACCGGCGTCCACCAGGACAACGCAGCGGTCCACGTTCCACCCTCTTTCTCGGTCCTGAACGTCCGGTCGCCCCCCGGGTCGGACTTTCGAGCGGTTCCCTCTGGAGTTTCCCTCTGGAATTCCTCTGCTGTGCATCGAGTCTGCCCGACCGTACGAGGGTTATCTGCCCGAACTCGATCATCGGCGTGGCGGATGTGCGCTGCGGTGCGTACACGATCTTCTTACGGAGAGTAATTGCCCGACATGCGCGCTTTGTCGACACATGTAAGCCTGAAGCAAGCCCACGCTCCGACACTCCAACTGGAGGAAACCTCATGGGCAAGCACAAGCGCGAGCGCAACCAGCAGAACCGCGCCAGTACCGCTGAGCGCGGCGAGGAACAGGCCAAGAGCACCGCGATGGAGGCTCAGACTCAGGTCCAGGCGCCGGCACAGGGCAGTCCATCGGACGTGGCCCGCAAGCACCAGCGGAGGTTCGGACACAACTGACCGTCGTATCGGCACGATCGCTGTCCGAGGGGCGCGCCCGCCATGGGCGCGCCCCTCGCGCGCGCTTCCCGGGTCGGGTGCCCGAGCGTGCTTCCCGGGCCGGGCGCCCGCGTGCGGTCCCCTGATCCGGCCCTCCGGGGCGGGCAGCCCGCCAGGCAGGCCGGGCCGAGCAGCACCTTGAGGCCGCCGAAGAGCGCGGGGTCCGCCGTGACCCGGTGCTTGTCCAGCCGCAGCACGGTGGTCTTCCGGGCCCCTTGCAGCTTGTCCGCACCTCGGTGTCGCCCCGGCGCCGGCCGAGCACCTGGCCGAGCTTCTCGACCAGCGGCGGGGTGACCTTCACGGTCGGGATGGCGATCGTCACGGGCGCGTTGGTGCCGGCGCTCGACACATCGGGGACCATCAGCTCCATCGCGACCAGCCGCGGCACGTCCTCGCGCTTGTCGAGGCGGCCCTTGACGAACACCACGGTGTCCTCGACGAGTTGGGTGGAGACCAGCTGATAGGTGGCGGGGAAGAACATGCAGTGGTGAGGCGGTCGCCGACCGCGTACGGGCAGCCCAGCGCGCGGGCGGATTCGGGGAAGAGCCGGATCTCAAGCTGATCAAGTACGGAGGGCGGCACGGTGGTTCCTCCTGGCGGCACAGCAGGTCGCCCGAGCCATTCGTCCGAGCTTCTCTCTATGGACGGAGTGGGAAGCCCAGGCGTTACAGGCCGCCCCGCTCGGAGGGGCCTTGACCGTCGAGCGCAGCGCATGCGAGGGAACGCCCCAGCGGCTACTCGTAAGAGTCTTCCGGCCACCCTCGGAGACAACGCGAGGTCAGGGATATGCCCGTTTTCGATCATGGTGCCAGGTGCCGCGACGGGAAGATTCCGGTGTGCCGTGAGGGATAGGGTGGAGGCTTCCCACAACCCCTGACCGGAGGCCCGCTCGGTGGCTGACAGCTTCGTTCACCTGCACAATCACACTGAATATTCGATGCTCGACGGTGCTCAGCGGCTCAAGCCGATGTTCGCCGAGGTCGCGCGTCAGGAGATGCCGGCCATCGCGATGAGCGATCACGGCAATATGTTCGGTGCGTATGAGTTCCAGCAGGTGGCCAAGGGCTTTGACGGGGTCAAGCCGATCATCGGCATCGAGGCGTACGTGGCCCCGTCCTCGCGCCGCAACCGCAAGCAGGAGTTCTGGGGTCCTGGCGGGGTGCGGGCCATGTCGGACGACGGCGAAGGCTCCAAGGACGTCTCCGGTGGCGGCCGGTTCACCCACATGACGATGTGGGCGCGGAACGTCCAAGGTCTCCAGAATCTCTTCTCGCTGACGACCGAGGCGTCGTACACCGGGCAGTTCCCGTCGGGCAAGCCCCGTATGGACCGTGAGCTGATCGCCGAGCACGCCGAGGGCATCATCGCGACCACGGGCTGCCCCTCCGGGGCGATCCAGACCCGGCTGCGGCTGAAGCAGTACGACGAGGCGCGGGAGACGGCCGGGGCCTATCAGGACATCCTCGGGAAGGAGAATTATTTCCTGGAGCTGATGGACCACGGCCTGGACCTGGAGCGCAACGTCCGCGCCGACCTGCTGCGGCTGGCGAAGGATCTCGACATCCCGCTGCTCGCCACGAACGACGCGCACTACGTTCTGGAAGAGCACTCGGACGCGCACGACAACCTGCTGTGCATCGGGGTCGGCAAGAACAAAGACGATCCGAGCCGGTTCCGCTTCAACGGCTCGGGCTACTACCTCAAGACCGCCGCCCAGATGCGGGAGCTGTTCTCGGAGCTGCCCGAGGCGTGCGACAACACCCTGCTCATCGCGGAGCGCATCGAGTCCTACGCGTCGGTCTTCGACGAAGTCGATGAGATGCCGCAGTTCCCGGACGTGCCCGAGGGAGAAACCCAGGAGTCCTGGCTGCGCAAGGACGTCCTCACGGGTCTGGAGATGCGCTACGGCACCCCGGTCCCGGAGCCGGTCATGGAGCGGTTCGAGACCGAGATGAAGGTCATCGGTCCGATGGGCTTCTCCTCGTACTTCCTCGTGGTCGCGGACATCTGCAAGTACGCGCGGGACAACAAGATCCCGGTGGGCCCCGGCCGTGGTTCGGCGACCGGCTCGATCGTCGCGTACGCGACCCGGATCACCGAGCTGTGCCCGCTGGAGCACGGTCTGCTCTTCGAGCGGTTCCTGAACCCGGAGCGCATCAACCCGCCGGACGTCGACCTCGACTTCGACGACCGTAAGCGCGACATCATGGTCCGCTACGTCGTGGACAAGTACGGCGACGAGTACACCGCCATGGTGAACACGTTCGGCAAGCTCAAGGCGAAGAACGCGATCAAGGACTCGTCGCGCGTCCTGGGCTACCCGTACAACCACGGTGAGCGGATCACGAAGGCGCTGCCGCCGGACCAGCAGGGCAAGAGCATCTCGGTGCCCGGCATCTTCGACCCCGCGCACCCGCGCTACGGCGAGGCCGGCGAGATCCGGCAGATGTACCAGAACGAGCCGGACGTGAAAAAGGTCATCGACGCCGCGATGGGCGTCGAGGGCCTGATCCGCAACACGGGCGTGCACGCGGCCGCGGTCATCCTGTCCAAGACGAAACTGACCAACCGCATCCCGTTGCACATGCGGGCCAAAGACGGCGTCAAGATCACCGGCTTCGACTACCCCAGTTGCGAGGACATGGGACTGGTCAAGATGGACTTCCTGGGGCTTCGCAACCTCGGCGTCATCGACCAGGCCATCCAGAACATCCGGGCGAACCGCGGCGTCGAACTGTCCACGGAGACCATCCCCCTGGACGACACCAAGACCTTCGAGCTGCTCGCCCGCGGCGACACCTTCGGCGTGTTCCAGCTCGACGGCGGCGGCATGCGCGCGCTGCTCAAACTGATGGTGCCCACCCGCTTCGAGGACATCGCCGCAGCCATCGCCCTGTACCGGCCCGGACCGATGGCAGCGAACGCGCACACCAACTACGCGCACCGCAAGAACGGCAACCAGCCGATCGAGCCGATCCACCCGGAGCTCAAGGACGCCCTGGAGCCGATCCTCGGCAACACCTACCACCTGCTCGTCTACCAAGAGCAGATCATGGCCACCGCCCGCCAGCTCGCCGGATACACCCTCGGCGGCGCCGACCTGCTGCGCCGCGCCATGGGCAAGAAAAAGCCGGAAGTGCTGGCGGCCGAGTGGGAGAAGTTCCACGCCGGCATGCGGGAGAACACGTACTCGGAGGAGGCCATCAAGGCGCTCTGGGACGTCATGCTCCCCTTCTCCGGCTACGCCTTCAACAAGTCCCACACCGCCGGTTACGGCCTCGTCTCCGTGTGGACGGCCTACCTGAAGGCGAACTACCCGGCCGAGTACATGGCCGCGTTGCTGACCTCGGTGGGCGACGACAAGGACAAGGCCGCCGTCTACCTCGCGGACGCGCGCAAGAGCGGCGTGCAGGTCCTGCCCCCGGACGTCAATGAATCGCTCGCCGAATTCACGGCCGTCGGCGAGGACGTGCGGTTCGGCCTGCAATCGGTACGCAACGTCGGCGAGGGCGTCATCGAGTCGCTGGTCGCCACCCGCAAAGCCAAGGGAAAATACAGCTCCTTCGCCGACTTCCTCGACAAATCCGAGATCGGGGCGCTGAACAAGCGGGCCGTGGAGTCCATGATCAAGGCTGGCGCCTTCGACTCCCTGGACCACAGCCGCAAGGGCCTGTCCCGCATCCATGAAGACGCCATCGATGCGATCATCCCGGTCAAGAAGGCCGCCTCGTACGGGCAGGACGACCTCTTCGCCGACCTCGGCGGGCCAGACGACGACACGCCCGCGTTCGGCCTGGACTTCCCCATCGACGAGAGCGAGTGGCCCCGCAAGCAACTCCTCGCCACCGAACGGGACATGCTGGGCCTCTACGTCTCCGCGCACCCGCTGGACGGCACCGAGCACATCCTGGCCCGCAACCGGGACACCACCGTCGCCGAGATCATGGCGAGCGGCCAGGAAGGGCAGGTGAAGATCGCCGGGCTGATCACCAGCGTGGAGCGGAAGATGACGAAGCAGGGCAACGCCTGGGCGGCGGTCCAGTTCACCGACCGCGATGCCTCGATCGAGGTGTGCTTCTTTCCGCAGACCTACCAACTCGTCGGCCACGCGCTCATCCCGGACAGCGTCGTCTCCGTCCTCGGCCGCGCGCAGGACCGGGACGGCACCATGAACATCATCGGCCAGGAGCTCGGCGAACTGGACGTGTCCTCCGCCGAACACGGAGGCAGGCCGCCCGTGCAGCTGTTCATGCGCTCCCACAAGGTCAACGAGCCCAGCGTCAAGGAACTCAAACGCATCCTCACCGCGCACCGGGGCGAGAGCCCGGTGCGGCTGCGCGTCCAGGGGCCGGACAAGACGACCGTGTTCGAACTCGGTTACCTGGTCGATCCGAACTCGCTCGCCTCCGACGTGAAGGGCTCCTTCGGCCCGGAAGCGTGGCTCGGCGCGGTATGACCGAGCAGACCGAGGAGATCCGGCTGCGACTCGACGCACCGCCGGCGTGCCGCGACTGCGACGGCGCCACGCTGCTCCTGGCCCGTTTCCCGCATGCGTGGAAGAACGCCCGGGGCGAAGACGTCACAGGGGTGCGGGAGGCAGCGCTGTGCCCGGCGCGCCAGCGTGGCGAGCCGGCCGCCGACGAGCTGCTGGCCCTGTTCCTCGTGGACGGGCAGCTCGACCAGGCCAACGTGACGGTGTTCACCGCACTCGCCGCGGCATGGGTGCAGAACATCCCGGTCGCAGACGGTGGATCTCGACGCGCTCGCCGATGAGGAGCAGCGCTGGAAAGACGGCGCTCTGCAGCGAGAGGCCCGGGACACTGTGCGTCCCGGGCCTCGTTCAGCTGCTGGCGCCGTTACTTCTCCTCGGAGCCCTCATCGGACACGTCGTCCGGCGGGACGATGTCACCGTCATCGGTTTCCGTGGTTCCTCCGCCCAGGGTGACGCTGGTGTCCGGCCGCAGCGCGGCGTTGTTCTGGGCTACCGCGCAGTTGTTCGCGCCGGAACCGATGAGCCCCGCCGCGGCGAGGTGGGTGTAGGCGTCCACGTCGGCTGCGCTCACCCCGGGTCCGGGGCGTCGAGGTTGAGGCTCTGAGCCTCCACCGGATTGGTCAGTGTGTCGCTCATGAGCTGTGCTCCTTTGTGTGCGACGGGATGGAAAGGTGTCACGGGGTCGCGCGCGCGACCACCACGACGACGGTCTGACCGTCTTCCAGCGGTCGCACCGTGCTGGTCAGCCAGCCGGGTCGTACGCCCCGTGCAGGTTGCCGTGGTCGGTCACGGCGATGTGCGACATACCCATCTCATCGCACGCCTCGAACCTGTCCTTGAGCCGCGCGGCACCGTCCAGCAGCGAGTACTGGGTGTGGACGTGCAGGTGCGTGAAGGGCGGCTTGGTCACGGTGACAGACCTACGGCGAACGGTCGGCGACAGGTGGGTGAGACGGTCCCGAAGTCTGCGTCGACCGACTGACAGCCAACGGGCACTCGCGGGTACGCTCACGCGTTGTCACCGACAGAACCACCCCGCACCACACGCCCAGGAGGCGCACCCGGATGGCAAGCCAGCAGGTCCACGACGAACAGCGCGGCGAGCAGATTCTCACCGTCTTCGAGACCGCCTTCGGCGCGCTGCTGGCAGCCGACCCGGCCGCGTTCCGGGTCAAATTCCGGAAGATGGCCGCCTCGGCCTTCGCGTTCTACCGGGGCACCGCCGGCCTGTTCTACGCCGACCTGGAGCGGGCCGGCGACGATAACGTCAGCGGCCCCTACGTGGACGAGCGCACCGCCCGGGTGTGGATCCACGGCGATCTGCACGCCGAGAACTTCGGCACGTACATGGACGCCAACGGCCGGCTGATCTTCAACGTCAACGACTTCGACGAAGCGTACGTGGGCCCCTTCACCTGGGACCTCAAGCGCTTCGCCGCCTCCGTAGCGCTGATCGGCTACACCAAGGCGCTCAGCGACGAAGTGATCTCCGACCTGGTGCGCACCTACGCCGAGGCCTACCGCGAGCGCATCCACGCCCTGGCCACCGGCGCCAAGAACGACGAGGTGCCGCCCTTCACGCTGGACACCGCGACCGGCCCACTGCTCGGCGCGCTGCGCGACGCCCGCGCGCTCACCCGGTTCGGGCTGCTCGACTCGATGACCGAGATCCGCGAGTTCGAGCGGCGCTTCGCCTCCGGCGGCGGCGCGATCGAGCTGGACGCGGCCGCCCGCTACAAGGTGCTGGACGCCTTCGACGGCTATCTGGACACGCTGCCCGAGGCCAGCCGCATCCGGCCCGACGCCTACCGCGTCAAGGACGTCGTCGGCCGCCGGGGCATCGGGATCGGCAGCGCCGGGCTGCCCTCGTACAACATCCTGCTGGAGGGCAACAGCGACGCCCTGGAGAACGACGTCGTGATCTACATGAAGCAGGCGCAGACCCCGGCCGTCTCCCGGCACATCACCGACGAGCGGGTCCGCGGCTACTTCCAGCACGAGGGCCACCGCACGGTCATCTCGCAGCGCGCTCTGCAGGCCGCCGCCGACCCATGGCTGGGCTGGACCGAGCTGGACGGCTCGGGCCAGCTCGTCGCCGAGGTCTCGCCGTACGCGGTGGACCTCGACTGGTCCGACCTCGACGACCCGGAGGAGATCGCGGCGGTCGTCGCCGACCTCGGCCGGGCCACCGCCACCATGCACGCGGCGGCGGACGACGAGAGCGGCCACTCCCTGGTGCCGTTCTCCACCGAGCGCGCCATCGACGCGGCCATCGCCGCCGACGAGGAGGGCTTCGCGGCGCTCCTGATCGACTTCGCGCACGCCTACGGCGCGACGGCCCGCGCGGACCACCAGACCTTCGTCGACCTGTTCCGCAATGGCGCCATACCGGGTCTTTAGCGAGACGGCGCGGGCCGCGGGGGCCGGGGCGTTTAAGCACCCCTTACCCGCGACCGTGGCACACTCTCCCGCGATGGACATATCAGCGGCAGGACCGAGGGCACTGCGCGCGGCGCTTTTCACAGCGCTGTGCGTGACGCTGTCCGCGGCCTCGCATGTGCTGCTGTCCGGCGTGCCGCTGCCGCTGAGCACCGTCCTGGCGCTCTGCGCCGCCGTGTTCGCGCTCTCGTACGCACTGGCCGGCCGGGAGCGCGGCTACTGGCGGATCGCGGCGCTGCTCGTCCCGCTGGAGCTGGCCGCCGACACCGTCTTCACCACCGGCCAGCACGCCTGTTACGGGCAGTCCGGCGGCCCGGTCACCGGCCCGCTGCGCTCGGTCGGCGTCGACCTGCTCTGCGGCGGCGGCAGCTTCGGCACCCCGCTCGCCCGGATGGCCGCGGCCCGGGACGGCGCCGCGCTGCGCATCGGCGACGGCGCGACGTCCTGGACGGCCCCCTGGCTGCTGCTCGCCGCCCATGTCGCGGTCGGTCTGGCCGCCGCGCTCTGGCTGCGGCGCGGCGAGGCGGCGCTCGGCCAGCTGCTGCGCGCGGTCGGCGTCCTCACCTTCCGGCCGCTGCTGACCGCCCTCGCCACCGTCGCCGCCTCGGTCTGCGCGGCGCTCGCACCGCGCCGCCCGGCCCCCCGGCCGGTGCGCCGGGTGCGCACCGCTCTCGCGCATCCGCTGCTGCTGCACTCCCTCGTCCGGCGTGGCCCGCCGTGCTCCCCGGCAACCGCCTGAGCGCACCGGTCCGCACCCACGTCACGACACTTCGAAGAAGGCAGCATCATGAGCAAGCGGAACACCTGGGAGAACAAGCAGTCGGCGCGTGAGCGGCTCAAGGCCGAGCGCGTGCAGCAGGCGAAGAAGGACAAGCTGCGCCGCCAGCTGGTCGTCGGCGGCGCCGTCGTCGCGGTGATCGCGATCGCGGCCGGCATCGGCGTGGCCGTCTCCAACATGAGCGGCGACGACGAGAGCGGCGGCGGCAAGGTCTGGTCGGCCGCCGCCAAGAAGAAGCTGGTCGCCCCGGCCAACACGTCCGGCAAGGACGGCTTGAGCATCGTCATCGGCGACAAGAAGGCCGAGCACACCCTCGACGTCTACGAGGACCCGCGCTGCCCGGCCTGCGCCCAGTTCGAGCAGACGACCGGCGATGTCCTGCTCAAGGACATCAAGGACGGCAAGTACAAGGCGTCCTTCACGATCGCCGGCTTCATCGACAAGGTGCTGACGCCCAAGGGCAACGGCTCGAAGAACGGCACCTCCGCCCTCGGCGCGGCGCTGAACGTCGGCAAGCAGGAGTTCCTGGACTACAAGACCGCGCTCTACTCCGTGAAGAACCACCCGGCGGAGACCAGCGACACCTTCGCCGACGACGCCGAGCTGATCAAGATCGCGCAGCAGGTCGAGGGCCTCAAGGGGAACAAGACCTTCGAGAAGGCCGTGAAGAACGGCACCTACGACAAGTGGGCGCTGGAGATGAACAAGCAGTTCGACAAGAGCGGCATGCAGGGCACTCCGTCCTTCAAGCTCGACGGCAAGAAGCTCCAGAAGGACGCCAAGGGCACGGCGCCGAGCACCCCGGAGGAGTTCAACTCCCTGGTGGACAAGGAGATCGCCGCCAAGTAGCCGCCGCCGTCCTCGCCGGAGGATTCCTGACGGACGGGCCTTCGGCGAGCAGGCTGCCGCGACCACCGGCTGACGTTTCATCAACGGGTGGGCGAACTTACCGAGTTCGCCCACCCGTGGCCATACCAGCCAGTAATGTGATCGCTCGTGACCGATCTTGCGCACATTTCGCGCCGCACGGCCGTCACGGCCGTAGCCGCCTCCGCAGCCCTGCTGCCGTTCGCCGCCGCATCGTCCGCGCGCGCCGCCGACGCCCCCGCCTTCCTGCACGGTGTCGCGTCCGGCGACCCGCTCCCCGACGGCATCCTGCTGTGGACCCGGGTCACCCCCACCCCCGACGCGCTGCCCGGCTCCGGGCGCGGCCCGGACGTCGCCGTCGGCTGGGAGGTCGCCGAGGACAAGGCGTTCACCCGGATCGTCGCGCACGGCACGGCGACCGCCGCCGCGGCCGGCGATCACACCGTCAAGGCCGATGTCCGCGGCCTGCGCGCCGCCACCGACTACCACTTCCGGTTCACCGCGGGCTCGGTGACCTCCGCCGCCGCCCGCACCCGCACCGCCCCCGCTCACGACGCGGCGGCCCCCGGCATCCGCTTCGGCGTGGTCTCCTGCGCCAACTGGGAGTCGGGCTACTTCAGCGCCTACCGGCACCTGGCCGCCCGCCCCGACCTCGACGCCGTCCTGCACCTCGGCGACTACATCTACGAGTACAAGTCCGCCGAATACCCCGAGCAGAAGTACGTCGTGCGCCCGCACTCCCCCGCCCACGAGATCACCACCCTCGCCGACTACCGCATCCGGCACGGCCGTTACAAGACCGACCTGGACCTCCAGGCGCTGCACCACGCGCACCCGGTGATCGCGATCTGGGACGACCACGAGTTCGCCAACGACGCCTGGTCGGGCGGCGCGGAGAACCACACCCCCGGCGCCGAGGGCGCGTGGGCGCAGCGGATGGCGGCCGCCAAGCAGGCGTACTTCGAGTGGATGCCGGTCCGCACCTCCACCTCCGGCACCACCTACCGCAAGCTGCGCTTCGGCACCCTCGCCGAGCTGCACCTGCTCGACCTGCGCTCGTTCCGCTCGGAGCAGTCCACGGTGGGCAACGGCGACGTGGACGACCCGGACCGGACGATCACCGGGCGCGCCCAGCTCGACTGGCTGAAGGCCGGGCTGGCCTCCTCCGACACCGCCTGGCGGTTGGTCGGCACCTCGGTGATGATCTCCCAGGTGGCCTTCGGCTCGCTGCCGGCTCATCTGCTGGGCCCGATAGCCGAGCTGCTGGGGCTGCCGAAGGAGGGCCTGGCGATCAACGTCGACCAGTGGGACGGCTACACCGACGACCGGCGCGAGCTGCTGACCCACCTGCGGGACCGCGGCGTCGACAACACCGTCTTCCTCACCGGCGACATCCACATGGCGTGGGCGAACGACGTGCCGGTGAAGGCCGCGACGTACCCGCACTCCGCGTCCGCCGCGACCGAGTTCGTCGTCACCTCGGTGACCTCGGACAACCTCGACGACATCCTTCATGTCCTGCCGCACACCGTGTCGCTGGTCGCGGCGGCCGCCATCAAGGCCGCCAACCGGCATGTGAAGTGGCTGGACATGGACTCGCACGGCTACGGCGTCCTCGACGTCACCGCCGAGCGCTCGCAGATGGACTACTACGTCCTCTCCGACAAGTCCGACCCCACCGCGACGGCGAAGTGGGCCCGCTCCTACCGCACCCCGACCGGCACACAGCGGGTCGAGCGCGCGGACCGGCCCGTACGCTGACCTGAGCGGTGCGTACGGCGATCCGTACGCACCCGCCCGGGCACCCGCCCGGGCGGCAGCGGTCGTACGGAGACGCACGGAGTGGACATGGCGGGGGCCAAGGGCAGTGGCGGCGGCGCGAACGGCGGGCGTGGGATCAGCCGGCGCGGTCTGCTGCTCGCGGGCGGCGCGGCGGTCGCCGGCGGGGCCGTGTACGCCCTGAGCGGCCCCGCCGAGGACATGTGGTGGCGGGTGCCCGGTGTGGACCGGCCGCGCGAGGACGGCGCGGTCGACCACCCGGGCGCCGAGTGGGTGCCCGCCTCCGCCGCGAACTGGCGGCGGGCCGACCGGCCCTCGGACTACTCGATCGACCGGGTCGTCATCCACGTCCCGCAGGCGACCTTCCCGGTGACCCTCAAGGTCTTCCAGGACCCGGGCCACCGGGCGGCCACCCACTACGTGGTGCGGTCCGCCGACGGGCACGTGGCGCAGCTGGTACGCGAGCTGGACGTGGCCTACCACGCCGGGAACGTGGGCTTCAACGAGCGCAGCGTCGGCATCGAGCACGAGGGCTGGGTGGACCGGCCGCGCTATCTCACCGAGACGATGTACCGCGCGTCGGCGGTGCTCACCGCCGGGATCTGCGAGCGCTACGGCATTCCCCGGGACCGTGAGCACATCATCGGCCATGTGGAAGTGCCCGGCACGGACCACACCTGCCCGGGGCCGCACTGGGACTGGGACCGGTACCTGCGGATGGTGCGCGAGGCGAAGCCGCTCAAGGCGGCCGAGCCGGGAGCGAAGGCGTCGGGCTCGGGGAAGCTCACCGGCTCCACCGGGACGCCGAAGCCTCGCTAGTGCGCGCTTGAGGACAGCGACCGCCCCGTAGCCGCCTGGGCCCGCGTACGCCTACAGCTCGGCGAGGAAGCCGAGCGCGACCTTCCAGGTCTCCTCCGCGGCCTCCGCGTCGTAGTCCGGCAGCTCCGGGTCGGTGAACACGTGCCCCGCGCCGGGGTAGCGGTAGACCTCCACGTCCGCCCCCGCCCGCTGCATCCGCAGGTACCAGGCGTTCAGCCAGTCGTGCGGCTCGAAGGGGTCCGGGTCCGCGACGTGCAGTTGTACGGGCAGGCCGTCGGTCGCGGCGTCGTCCGCGATGTCCGAGGTGCCGTGCAGGAGCAGCAGCCCGCGGGCCTTCTCGTCCGCGAGGGCGAGGTTCTGCGCGATGGACCCGCCCAGCGAGAAGCCCGCGTAGACCAGGCCCCGCTCGGACAGCGGCGCGACGGCCCTGACGGCGCGCTTGAGCAGTTCCTCCGCGCCGATCTCGTCCTTGATCACCATGCCGTCCTCGACGGTGTCGGTGGTCCGCCCGTCGTACAGGTCCGGCGTGTGCACCTCGTGCCCGGCGGCGCGCAGCCGCTCGGCGGCCGTGTGCACGGCGGGCCGCAGTCCGAAGGCCGAGTGGAACAGGACGATCGTCGAGGGGTCCGTCACGGGTGTCTCTTTCTTGTGGCTGATTCGTACGGACCCCATCGTGCCAGTTACGGTCGCGGGAAACGCGGGAAGGCTGACAGGCTCGGACGGGGGCGCCCGCGGTAACGACCACGACGACCGCGATGACCGCGACGACTGGAGGAGGACCGAGGTGTCCACAGAGGAAGTACTGCGTCCGCTGATCGTGATCGGCGGATCGGTGGCGATCACCTTCGCCGTCGGCTGGACGGCCGACGTACTGCTCCGCCGCACGGACGCCCGGCACCCGGAGACCCCGCTGTGGGGCCGGCTGCGCCGCTGCCGCGTCCCGTTCCGGTTGGTGCTGTGCGCGGCGCTGCTGCGCGGCTCGTACGACCAGGCCCGGCTGGCCCGCGACCACCGGGCCGGAACCGGCCAGTTCCTCACCCTGGTGCTGATCGGCGCCACGGCCTGGCTGGTGGTGCGGATCGCGACGGCGATCGTGGAGTCCAGCTACTCGCGCTACGCGGCCACCACCCGCGACCCGGCCCGGCTGCGGCGGGTGCGCACTCAGGTGACGCTCATCCAGCGGGTGGTGACCGCCGTCGTCGGGGTGGTGGCGGTCTCCGCCATGCTGCTGACGTTCCCGACGATGCGCACGGTCGGCACCTCGATGCTCGCCTCGGCCGGACTGCTGGGCATCGTGGCCGGCATCGCCGCCCAGTCCACCCTCGGCAACCTCTTCGCCGGGCTCCAGATCGCCTTCGGCGACATGGTGCGGCTCGGCGACACGGTGGTGGTGGACGGCGAGTGGGGCACCGTCGAGGAGATCACGCTGACCTTTCTGGCCGTCCGCACCTGGGACGAGCGGCTGATCACCATGCCAGTGTCGTATTTCACCAGCAAGCCGTTCGAGAACTGGTCGCGCGGCGGCTCGCAGATGACCGGCACGGTCTTCTTCCACCTCGACCACTCCGCGCCGGTCCGCGAGATGCGCGTACAGCTGGAGAAGATCGTGCGGGAGTGCGCGGACTGGGACGGCCGCGGCCTGAGCCTCACCGTCACCGACACCACCCCGAGCACCGTCCAGCTCCGCGCGCTGGTCACCGCACGGGACGCCGACGCCATCTGGAACGTGCGCTGCGAGGTCCGCGAGCGGATGATCACCTGGCTGTACGAGGAGCACCCGTACGCCCTGCCCCGCATCGCCACGGCGCCCGCCCCGGGCCTCGACACGAGTCCGGTCGTCAGCCCTGCTCTCGACCGGGCGCGGGGGCAGGACCGGACGGAGCCGTCCGACCGGCCGCGGGACCGCGAGCCGGGCTCCACGACCGGCGCGGCGACCGGCGCGGCGACCGGCACCGAGGCCGCGCCCGCGGACTCGCACGGCCGCGCCCGCGACCGGGCCTCCCGCGAGGACTACGACGACGCCCAGGGCCGGGCACGCCGCTCGGCTGGCCACGATGGCGGGCCGCGCAGCTAGTCGATGTCGGTGGTGGTGGACCGGGTACGGGCGGAATTCAGCCCGTTGGGGGCACCTCTCGGACGAAGGCTGGGCGAGATTGAGCACCCACCCACCGGGCCGAACCCGAAAAACCCTGCCCGGCCACCCCGTGCTAACTGCCCCGCAAGCTCCGCACGTCAAGGTGCCGCAACACCCGGTCCACAACCTCCGGATCCGTCCCCGGCTCACTGCGAGCCGCCAGCACCTCGTGGCGGGCGGCCGACATCATCTCGCCCTGGATGCGCTGCACCCGCTTGATCCGTTTGATCCGCTTGTCGTGCGTGACCCGCCGCTCGCCCTCGACGATGTCGGGGAAGATCCGGGTGCCGATGTCGTAGGCGCGCCGGGTGAGCTGTTCCGACAGTTCGTCGGGCAGCTCCTCGACTTCCTCGATCTCGCGCAGCCGCCGCTTGGCCGCCTTGATGACGCGGATCGCGAGCTGCCGTTCCAGCGCCTCGTCGGCGTCCGCGTCGGCGCGCACCCCGAGTCTCTTGACCAGCCAGGGCAGGGTCAGCCCCTGGAAGACGAGGGTGACCATGATCACCGCGAAGGCGATGAAGAGTATCTCGTCGCGGGCCGGGAAGTCGTCGCCGCCCTCGACCGAGAGCGGGATGGCGAGTGCCAGCGCCACCGAGGCGACGCCACGCATCCCGGCCCACCACATGACGACGGTCTCCCGCCAGCTCAGCGGGATGTCCTCCTCGTAGTCCCGCCGTCGGTGCATCCGTTTGGCCAGGTAGGCGGCCGGGAGCAGCCAGACCAGCCGTACGCCGATCACGACGCCGATGACGGCGGCGCTCGCGCCGAGCATCTGCGGCCAGCGGCCGGAGGCGGTGCCGAAGACGTTGTGCAGTTCCAGGCCGATGAGGCCGAAGGCGACGCCGGTGACGAGGGTGTCGACGACTTCCCAGAAGGTGTTGCCGGCCAGCCTGCCGAGCACGTCGTCGGCGTCCACCGCGTGCTCGGCCAGGAAGATCGCGGTGGTGAGCACGGCGAGCACGCCGGAGCCCTTGAACTCCTCGGCGAGCACGTACGAGACGAAGGGCACCAGCAGCGTGAGCCCGATCTGCAGGGTCGCGTCGCCGAGCAGTCCCATCAGCTTGTTGGCCGCCCAGCCCAGCGCGAGGCCGACCGCTATGGCGACGACGGCGGAGAGCACCAGCTGACCGGCCGCGTGCGGCACCGAGAAGGTGCCGCTGACGGCCGCCGCGATGGCCACGTGGTAGAGCACGATCGCGGTCACGTCGTTGAAGAGGCCCTCGCCCTCCAGGATCGAGACCATCCGGCGCGGCAGCCCCAGCTTGCCCGCCACCGCGGTCGCCGCGACCGGGTCCGGCGGGGCGACCAGCGCGCCGAGCGCGACGGCGCCGGCGAGCGGCAGGCCGGGGACGACGGCGTCGGCGACGGCCGCGACGGCCGCCGTGGTGATGAAGACGAGGGCCACCGCGAGCAGGAAGATCGCCCGTTTGTTGGCCGCGAACTGCCGCCAGGAGGTGCGCTGCACAGCCGCGTACAGCAGCGGCGGCAGCACCAGCGGCAGGATGAACTCGGGCGGCACCTCGACGTTGGGTACGAACGGGAGCAGCGCCAGGACGATGCCGCCCAGCGTCATCAGCACCGGCGCGGGCAGCCCCAGCCGGTCACCGAGCGGGACCATGACCACAGCGCCGAGGAGAAGCACGAACAGCAGGGCGAGCTGGTCCACGGTCGGTACGCTCCGGACGGTCGGGGGTGGTCGATCAAGAACTCAAGACTGCCACGGCCCGCGATCAACCGGCGTGAACACGGGGTCGGCGCAGCGCGCCCCCCGTACGCCCGGCAGTGGTGCCCCGCGCCCGGCGGGACCGGCGCGCGGCCCGGTCTCCCGCGTCCTTCGCACGCGCCCGCCCGCGCCCCCGCACGCCCCCGGCGTGGGATCAGAGCGAGCGCCGCATCGCCTGGTGCTGGATGCCGCCGCCCTCGTCGAACTCCGGTCCGAACGCGGTGTAGCCGAGCCGCTCGTAGAACCGGAGCGCGTGGGTCTGCGACTCCAGGTAGATCTCGGTCAGCCCGATCCTGCGCGCCTCGTCCTCGACCGCCCGGACCAGCGCGACGCCCAGCCCGGTGCCGCGCGCGGCGCCGCTGACCGCGAGCCGGCCGATGACGGCCGTGCTGTCGTGGTCGAGGGCGGCGTCCGGGTACTTCTCGCGGGAGCCCGCTCCGTACAGGAACCGGACGGTGCCCAGCGGCGCGGAGCCGCCGGCCGCGGTCGCGAGCAGGTGGACGGCGTGCGGGTCGTACGCGTCCATCTCCTCGGCCTCGGAGATTCCCTGCTCGACGATGAAGACCTCGCGGCACACCGCGTGGCACCCCGAAAGATCGGACCCGTCCAGCACCTGGATCCGGTACGGGGCGGGGTTCACTCGCTCTCGGCCCGGATGATGTCCAGCGCGAGCTGGAGGTCGGCCGGGTAGCCGGTCTCGTACGAGACCCAGCGGCCGTCGGAGGGGTGCTCGAAGCTGAGCTTGACGGCGTGCAGCCACTGCCGGGTGAGCTGGAGCCGCTTGGCGATGGTGGGGTCGGCGCCGTACGTCAGGTCGCCGACGCAGGGGTGCCGGTGAGCGGCCATGTGCACCCGGATCTGGTGCGTACGGCCCGTCTCCAGCTTCACGTCCAGCAGGCTCGCGGCGCGGAAGGCCTCGATGAGGTCGTAGTGCGTGACGCTGGGCTTGCCGTCAGCGGTCACGGCCCACTTGTAGTCGTGGGTCGGGTGCCGGCCGACGGGCGCGTCGATGGTGCCGCTCATCGGGTCCGGGTGGCCCTGGACCAGCGTGTGGTAGCGCTTGTCGACGACGCGCTCGCGGAACTGCTGCTTGAGCAGCGTGTAGGCGCGCTCGGACTTGGCGACGACCATCAGCCCCGAGGTGCCGACGTCCAGCCGGTGCACGATGCCCTGGCGCTCGGCGGAGCCCGACGTGGAGATGCGGTAGCCGGCGGCGGCGAGGCCGCCGATGACGGTGGTGCCGGTCCAGCCGGGGCTGGGGTGGGCGGCGACGCCGACCGGCTTGTTGATCACGACGATGTCGTCGTCGTCATGCACGATGTGCATGCCCTCGACGTGCTCGGCGACGATCCGCACCGGAGCGGCCGGCGGGGGCATCTCGACCTCGAGCCAGGCGCCACCGTGCACCCGGTCGGACTTCCCGGCCTCGGAGCCGTCCACCCGGACCTTTCCCGAAGCGGCCAGCTCCGCCGCCTTGGTACGGGAGAAGCCGAACATCCTGGCCAGGGCAGCATCGACGCGCTCGCCCTCCAGGCCTTCGGGGACGGGCAGCGTGCGGGTTTCGGGAAGGGTACTCACCCAACGAGTATGCCGGACCGCGAGCCGCCGCCCTGACCCGATCCGGCGGACCGGCCCGCGCTTCAGTCCCTGTGGACGGTGCCGTCCGGGTCGAGGCCCCGGAAAGAGAGGATGACGATCAGGATGCCGCCGCAGACGATCGCGGAGTCCGCGAGGTTGAAGACGGCGAAGTGCGAGGGGGCGATGAAGTCCACCACCGCGCCGCGGAAGACGCCGGGCGAGCGGAGGATCCGGTCCGTGAGGTTGCCGAAGGCGCCGCCGAGCAGCATGCCGAGCGCGATCGCCCAGGGCAGGCTGTAGAGCTTGCGGGCCAGCCGGGCGATGACGACGATCACCGTCGCGGCGATCAGCGTCAGGAAGATCGTCAGCGCCTCCCCGATGCCGAACGCGGCGCCGCGGTTACGGATCACCTCGAAGCGCAGCAGGCTGCCGATGACCTCGACCGGCGCGTGGTGCTCCAGCTGAGCCACCACGATCAGCTTGGTGCCGAGGTCCAGGGCATAGGCGAGCGCGGCGACCGCGAGCAGCACCGCGATGCGCCGCTTGCCCCTCGTCGCCGTCGTACCCGCCGTGCCGTCCTCGGCCCCCTCCGAGGGCGCGGCCCCGGCCGATGACTCGGCGGGGCCGGCGGGCTCGACGGGTCGCGCGCCGGACTGCTCGCCGGTCCGCTCGGCATCCGGATCCGGCGTACCGATGGTCCGCTCCACCTCTGTCACGTGAATCCCTCAACTATGGAGTCCAGCGCCAGGCCCTGCCTGACTGAGGACGAGGGTACGACACACCGGGACAGGTACCGGGGGCCTGGGGCCCGCCCCCGGCCGGACTCAGCCCCTGCGCTCCTGCCGCTGCTTGCACTCCACACACAGCGTGGCCCGGGAGAAGGCCTGCATCCGGGCTTTGCCGATCGGCTTGCCGCAGTTCTCGCAGAGCCCGTAGGTGCCGGCCTCCAGCCGCTCCAGCGCCCGTTCCGTCTGCTCCAGCATCTCGCGGGCGTTCGCGGCGAGCGACATCTCGTGTTCGCGGGTGATGTTCTTGGTGCCGGTGTCCGCGTCGTCGTCACCCGCCCCGCCGCCCGAGTCGCGCATCAGCCCGGCGATGGCCTCCTCGGAGGAGATGATCTCGGCGCGCAGCCGCAGCGTCTCGGTCTCCAGCCGGGTGCGCGCCTCGGCGACCTCCTCCGGTGACCAGGGGTCCTCGCCGGGCCGGACCGGGAGCTCGCCGGGCACCGCGGCGGCCGTCCGCGCCCCGGGCACCGCGGTCGCCGCCGCCGTGGCCCGCTCGGCCGCGCCAGCCCCACCCGAAGTCTTCTTAGCAACCACAGTCTTGGCTCCCGCCTTCTTCACGGGCACCGGCTTCTCGGCCGGTGCGGCCTTCTTCGCCGGTGCCGCCTTCTTGGCTGTGCTCTTCTTCGCTGCTGGTGTCTTCGCTGCTGGTGCGCTCTTCTTCGCGGCGGACTTCTTAGCCACCATGGCCGCGGCCCCTTCACATTCTGTGATGTTGATCGCGAATCGTGCCGGAACGATAAATCGACTCCAGGCACGCGGCAACGGGGCACGCCGCCCGAATAGCCCGGCTTGACCGCAGAACAGCGCGGTCTGCATCCGTTGTGCCCCAGTCTTCGCCCGGTAACCCGACGGCGCACTCGCTCCGAGCGCGCGGATCGGCATTCGGGTCAAGCCCCTCGGCACGACCAGCTCACTCGACGCAGCCGGCGGGGCGGGTCCCGGGCGGCCGGGACGCGGCGTACAAGCCCCGGAAAACAGCGCCCCCGGCGGGAAAATCCGTCGGCCGGCCTGGGGCCGGGCCCGTACACTGGCCCGAGCGAGAGGCATGGAAGGGGCGAGTAGCTCCGTACGCAGTCATGAGCGACCCGGGGACGGTGCGAGCCCGGGGGCGAGCGCGGTGCGAAAATCACCCCCGAGCCGCTGGAAGAAAGCTCCCCGTGAGCGAGTAGAACCGGCAGCGCGACCCCAATGAGGGGGCCGCGGACGTACCCGTCCGGCGGCCAAGGAGGGTGGTACCGCGGGGGCTGTCGCTCTCGTCCCTCCGACGGAAAGCGCACTCCGCCGGAGGAAGCCCGATGACGCCACCCCAGCAGTACCGCCAGGTCCCCGCCCAGGTCGACCTGCCCGCCCTGGAGCACGCCGTGCTCGATTTCTGGCGTGACAACAAGGTCTTCGCCCGCACCCTCGAACAGTCCGAGGGCCGCCCCGAGTGGGTCTTCTACGAGGGCCCGCCGACCGCCAACGGCATGCCTGGCGCGCACCACATCGAGGCCCGCGTCTTCAAGGACGTCTTCCCGCGTTTCCGCACCATGCAGGGCTACCACGTCGGCCGCAAGGCCGGCTGGGACTGCCACGGCCTGCCCGTGGAGCTCGCCGTCGAGAAGGAACTCGGCTTCACCGGCAAGAAGGACATCGAGGCGTACGGCATCGCGGAGTTCAACGCGAAGTGCCGCGACTCGGTCACCCGGCACACCGACGCCTTCGCCGAGCTGACCACACGCATGGGCTACTGGGTCGACATGGACGACGCCTACCGCACCATGGACCCCGACTACATCCAGTCGGTCTGGTGGTCACTCAAACAGATCTTCGAGAAGGACCTGCTCGTCCAGGACCACCGGGTCGCCCCCTGGTGCCCCCGCTGCGGCACCGGCCTGTCCGACCACGAGCTGGCGCAGGGCTACGAGACGGTCGTCGACCCCTCGGTCTTCGTCCGCTTCCCGCTCACCTCGGGCCCGCTGGCCGGCGAGGCCGCGCTGCTCGTCTGGACCACCACCCCCTGGACCCTGGTCTCCAACACCGCCATCGCCACCCACCCCGGGGTGCGCTACGTCGTGGCGAGTGACGGGGCCGAGAAGCTCGTGGTGGCCGAAGCGCTGCTGGAGAAGTCGCTCGGCGAGGGATGGACGGCCACCGGCGAGTCCTTCACCGGCGCCGAGATGGAGCGCTGGACCTACCGGCGCCCCTTCGACTACGTCGAGATCGAGGACGCGCACTACGTCGTCAACGCCGAGTACGTCACCACCGAGGACGGCACCGGGCTGGTCCATCAGTCCCCCGCCTTCGGCGAGGACGACCTCAAGACCTGCAAGGCGTACGGCCTGCCCGTCGTCAACCCGGTCCGCCCCGACGGCACCTTCGAGGAGGACCTCCCGCTCATCGGCGGCCAGTTCTTCAAGAAGGCCGACGAGGCACTCGTCGCCGAACTCGCCTCCGCGGGCCTGCTGTTCCGGCACGTCCCGTACGAGCACAGCTACCCGCACTGCTGGCGCTGCCACACCGCGCTGCTCTACTACGCGCAGCCGTCCTGGTACATCCGCACCACCCAGGTCAAGGACGCCCTCCTCCGGGAGAACGAGAAGACCAACTGGCACCCGGACTCGGTCAAGAAGGGCCGCTTCGGCGACTGGCTGAACAACAACGTCGACTGGGCGCTGTCCCGCAACCGCTACTGGGGCACCCCGCTGCCCATCTGGCGCTGCGCCGAGGACCACCTCACCTGCGTCGGCTCCCTCCAGGAGCTCTCCGAACTGACCGGCGGCGACCAGTCGGCCCTCGACCCGCACCGCCCGTTCATCGACGCGGTCACCTTCGGCTGCACCGCCGACGGCTGCTCGCTGGAGGCGACCCGCGTCCCCGAGGTCATCGACGCCTGGTATGACTCGGGTTCGATGCCGTTCGCGCAGTGGGGCTACCCGTACAAGAACAGGGAGACCTTCGAGCAGCGCTACCCGGCGCAGTTCATCGCCGAGGCCATCGACCAGACGCGCGGCTGGTTCTACACGCTGATGGCCATCGGCACCCTGGTCTTCGACAAGTCCTCCTACGAGAACGTCGTCTGCCTCGGCCACATCCTCGCCGAGGACGGCCGCAAGATGTCCAAGCACCTGGGCAACATCCTGCAGCCCATCCCGCTGATGGACCAGCACGGCGCGGACGCGGTCCGCTGGTTCATGGCGGCCGGCGGCTCCCCCTGGGCGGCCCGCCGGGTCGGCGACAGCACCATCCAGGAAGTGGTCCGCAAGACCCTGCTCACCTACTGGAACACGGTCGCCTTCCAGGCCCTGTACGCCCGCACCTCCGGCTGGGCCCCCTCCGCGGCCGACCCGGCCGCCGCCGACCGGCCGCTGCTGGACCGGTGGCTGCTGGGTGAGTTGAACACCCTGGTGGCCGAGACCACCAAGGCCATGGAGGCGTACGACACCCAGCGCGCCGGCAAGCTGCTGTCGTCGTTCGTCGACGACCTGTCGAACTGGTACGTCCGCCGCTCGCGCCGCCGCTTCTGGCAGGGCGACCCGGCCGCGCTGCGCACGCTGCACGAGGTCATCGAGACGGTCACCCGGCTGATGGCCCCGCTGGTGCCGTTCATCACCGAGCGGGTCTGGCAGGACCTCATCGTCCCGGTCACCCCGGACGCCCCGGAGTCGGTGCACCTCGGCAGCTGGCCGAAGGCCGACGAGGAGCGGATCGACCCGGCGCTCTCCACCGACATGCTGCTGGTCCGCCGGCTGGTCGAACTCGGCCGCGCGACCCGCGCCGAGTCCGGCGTCAAGACCCGCCAGCCGCTCTCCCGCGCGCTGGTCGCCTCGGCCGGCTTCGGCGCGCTGAGCGAGGACCTGCGCGCCCAGATCACCGAGGAGCTGAACGTCGCCTCGCTCGCCTCGCTCTCCGAGGTCGGCGGCTCGCTCGTCGACACCACGGCCAAGGCGAACTTCCGGGCGCTGGGCAAGCGCTTCGGCAAGGGCGTCCAGGCGGTGGCCAAGGCCGTCGCCCAGACGGACGCGGCGGCGCTCTCGCTCGCGCTGCGCGAAGGGACCGCCTCGGTCGAGGTCGACGGCGAGAGGGTGGCCCTCTCGCCCGACGAGGTCATCATCACCGAGACCCCGCGCGAGGGCTGGTCGGTGGCCTCCGACTCCGGAGCGACCGTCGCCCTCGACCTGGCGATCACCCCGGAGCTGCGCCGGGCGGGCCTGGCCCGCGACGCGATCCGGCTGATCCAGGAGGCCCGCAAGAACAGCGGCCTGGACGTCGCCGACCGGATCGCGCTGCGCTGGCAGGCCGCCGACGCCGAGACGGCGGCGGCCCTCACCGAGCACACCGGCCTGATCGCCGACGAGGTCCTCGCGGTCGACACCGCCGAGGGCGAAGCCGACGCGGCCTTCGGCGACCCCTTCACCGACGAGTCGCTGGGCCTGACGTTCCGGCTGCGCAAGGCCGAGGCGTAACCAGAGGCGCAACCAGAGGCGCAACCAGAGAGGCGTAGCCGGCAGGGCCCGACCAGCCGAGCACGCGGCCCCCGGCACCCGCGCAGCGAGCGGGTGCCGGGGGCTCTGTCGTTCCCCCACCAGCGCGTGTCGTTCCCCCACCGGCGCGTGTCGTTCCCGTACCGGCGCGTGTCGTTCCCGTACCGGCGCGAGGGGTCGTTCCCGTACCGGCGCGAGGGCTACGGCGGCGGCAGCGCCAGGGGGCAGCGACGGCGGGGCCGCGGGCACGCGAAAGGGCCGGGCCCCGAGGAGTTGAATCCTCGGAGCCCGGCCCTTTGCCGTGCCGACGGCTACGCGCTCAGCGCGCTGCCGCTCAGTTGTCGTCCTCGTCGATCAGGAAGCCGCGCATCGGGCTCGGCGCCTGCTGCATCGGCTGCGGCGCCTGCGGCCGGACCGGTGCCATCGGCTGGGTCATCGCCGGGGACATCTGCTGCTGGCCGCCGTAGTTCTGACCGCCGCCCTGCTGCCCGTGGTTGGTGTGACCGCCGTGCCCGCCCATGCTCTGGTTGGCGCCCATGCTGTGCCCCATCGAACCCGCGCCGGCCGGAGCCATCGACGGGGACGCGGGGAGCGAGGCGGCCGCGGGGGTCCGCGACGGGGCGAGCGAGTCGTCGGCCTGGTTCTCCAGCTGACGGAGCTGGCTCTCCAGGTACGACTTCAGCCGCGTCCGGTACTCACGCTCGAAGCCTCGCAGGTCCTCGACCTTGCGTTCCAGAGTCGCGCGGGCGGACTCCAGGGAGCCCATCGCCACGCGGTGCTTCTCCTGCGCGTCCCGCT
This sequence comes from Streptomyces sp. H27-D2, assembly GCF_035828615.1. Lineage (NCBI taxonomy): Bacteria > Bacillati > Actinomycetota > Actinomycetes > Kitasatosporales > Streptomycetaceae > Streptomyces > Streptomyces sp. H27-D2. Next base: position 42,332 of record NZ_JAYMZR010000039.1, read on the forward strand.
CCAGGGCGTCAGCCTTGGCACGGGCGTCGCGCTCCAGACCCTCGGCGCGGCTGCGTGCCTCACCGACGATCTTGTTGGCCTCGGAACGGGCCTCGGCGATCGCCTGGTCGGCGGTCTGCTGCGCGAGCGAGAGCACACGGGCGGCACTGTCGCCGCCGGGGCCCTGGCCGGGCTGCGGAAGCTGCGGGCCGGGACCGCCCATGGGGCCGCCCTGCTGCTGCATGGGGACACCCTGCTGCTGCATCGGGCCGCCCTGTTGCTGCATCGGGCCACCCTGCTGCATCTGGCCGGGACCGCCCTGGCCCATCTGGCCGGGACCGTGCTGGCCCTGCTGCTGCTGCGGGTGCTGGCCCTGCTGCTGCTGCTGCGGGTGCTGGCCCTGCTGCATCTGGCCGCCGGGACCGGCGGGCAGTTGCGGTACGCCGCCCGGCAACTGGGGCGGGCCCATCTGCTGCTGCGGAGGCACTGGCTGCGGTCCGGATATGGCGGCGGGAACGGGGGCTCCGCCGGGGCGGTTGTCCTGCTGCTCCGGCTTGCGCATGCCCTGCTGCTGCTGGTTCTGGGCTGCGGCGCGGGTGGCCGCGGCCAGCTTGGCGCGCAGATCCTCGTTCTCGCGCAGCAGTCGGGTCAGCTCCGACTCGACCTCGTCGAGGAAGGCATCGACCTCGTCCTCGTCATAGCCTTCTCGGAGACGGACGGTCGTGAACTGCTTGTTCCGCACGTCCTCGGGGGTCAGCGGCATCTCTTCTTCACCTCAACGTAGTCGTCGGCAATCGGCAAGACCGTATCGTTCACAGCCGGCTCACGACGGTGATCAGGATGTAGACGATGATCATCAGTACGAAGAAGGACAGATCGAGCGCCACGCCCCCGAGACGCAGCGGCGGAATGAACCGCCGCAGAAGCTTGAGTGGCGGATCAGTGACGGTATAGGTGGCTTCGAGCACGACCACCATCGCCTTACCGGGTTGCCACGAGCGGGCGAACTGGAAGACGTAGTCCATCACCAACCGGAAGATCAACACGATCAAGAAGCACATCAGCGCGATGTAGACCACCTGCAATGCGATGCCCATCCCGCGCGTCCCTCTCCCCTGCTCGTGTCCGGCCTCACGGCCGCAGTACTGCTTCAACTGTCGGTGTGGCGGTCAGTGCGTCTCAGCTCTGGTTGAAGAACCCGCCCTCTGCGATACGAGCCTTGTCCTCCGCCGTGACATCGACGTTAGCAGGAGACAGCAGGAACACCTTCTGCGTCACCCGTTCAATGCTGCCGTGCAGGCCGAAGACGAGACCGGCGGCAAAGTCGACAAGTCGCTTCGCATCCGTGTCGTCCATCTCCGTCAGATTCATGATCACCGGAGTGCCTTCGCGGAAGTGTTCCCCGATGGTACGGGCCTCGTTGTAGGTCCGGGGGTGCAATGTGGTGATGCGGTAGGGCTCCCGCTCGGACACGACCTTGGGCATGATCACCGGTGCGTTCTTCTCCAGATTGTGGCGTTCAGGTGTGATGGACGCCACGGGGGCGATTCGCGCAGGTCGTCCACTTTCAGCACCGAGCGACACCGGCTCCCGCTGCGCCGGCGGGTGCACCGCTCGCACCGGCTCATCGCGCTCCGGGCGTGGCTCGGACTGGGGCTGGTGCTGCCGCCGGCCCCGATCGGGCTCCGGCTCGGGTTCGAACTCGTCATCGGGGTCGAACCCCGGGCCGTCGTACCCATCGTCCTCCACGAGGCCGAGGTAGACCGCCATCTTGCGCATAGCGCCGGCCATTCTCTGCGTCCTCCGCTCTGTGGTGGATCGGCTCCGTCACCGGGTGCCTAGGATCCACTTGGCCTGTCCGCCTGCGGCGGAAATGACCATATTTTCTGCTGTGGTCCGACTTGTTTGGCGACGTTACCCGAGCCGGGGACGGACTCCGAGTACCGCAGTGCCGACGCGTACATGTGTCGCACCGGCCGCCACGGCCTGCTCAAGGTCCGCACTCATCCCCGCGGAGACCATGTTCGCAGCAGGATGCGCCGCGCGCAGGCTCGATGAGATTTCCATCAACCGCTCGAACGCCGCCTGTTGCCGCCCAGCGTAAGGTCCCGCCAGCGGTGCGACGGTCATCAGTCCGTCGAGCCGCAGCCCCTCGGCCGCGGCCACCGTGTCCGCCAACGCCCCGACGTCCTCCGGCGCGAGCCCGCCGCGAGTGCCCGGCCCGCTCTGCTCGCCGGGCTCCGCGTCGAGGGCCACTTGGAGCAGAACGCCCAACTCCCGGCCCGCGCTCACGGCCGCTTTGGACAGCGCGTCGACCAGCCGCGGCCGGTCGACCGACTGCACCACACCGGCGTAACCCGCCACGGAACGGACCTTATTGGTCTGCAACTGACCGACGAAGTGCCAGGTGAGCGGGAGATCCGCGCACTCGGCGGCCTTCGGCGCCGCGTCCTGGTCGCGGTTCTCCGCGACGTGCCGCACACCGAGCCCGGCCAGCAGCCGGACGTCACTCGCGGGGTAGGTCTTGGTGACCACGATCAGCGTCACCTCCTCCCGCTTACGGCCGGCGGCCTCGCACGCGGCGAAGATACGTTCCTCCACCCGCGCCAGATTGTCCGACAGTTCCATTGCGCGATCCGTCACAGCTCGGCCTCTCCAGCCTTCGGCGGGGGCGAGCCCAGCCAGACGTAACTCGCGAGCCGGCCTGTCGTTCGCTCACGCCGGTACGAGAAGTGATCTGCCGATTCCATCGTGCAGATGTGAGATTGTTCAACCGTTTTGACCCCGGAACGGACCAGTTGGGCCCGGATTCCGGCCGCGACGTCCACCGCCGGGGTGCCCTGCCGGGTGGTGGCCCAGGCCTCGGGGACCGCCTCCGCGATCTCGGACCGCATCGCCTCGGGCACCTCGTAACAGCGGCCGCAGGCCATCGGTCCGGTACGGGCGACGATCCGCGCCGGGTCCGCGCCGAGTGCGAGCATCGCCTCGACCGTCGCCGGGACGACCCCGGCGAGCAGTCCGGGACGGCCCGCGTGCGCGGCTCCGGTGATTCCGGCGACCGGGTCGGCCAGCAGCACCGGAGTGCAGTCGGCGGTGAGCACCGCGAGCGGCAGACCCCGACGGGCCGTCACCACCGCGTCGGCCGCCGGGATCTCGCGATCCCCCCAGGGACCGTCGACCACCGCGACCTCGCGGCCGTGCACCTGCCGCATCCAGACGACCAGCCCGGCGTCGAGGCCGAGCTGCTTCGCCGAGAGCTCGCGGTTGGTCCGCACCGCGGCCGGGTCGTCGCCGACCGCGCCGCCGAGATTGAGCTCGTCGTACGGAACGGCGCTCACCCCGCCCCACCGGTCGGTGAAGGCGAAGTGCGCGCCGTTCGGTTCGTTGCGTATCACTGCTGTTGTTGCCCTATCACTTCAGAGCGCAGTTACTTCAGGAAGTCGGGAACGTCCAGTTCCTCGGCCTGGCTGTCCTGGTAAGGACGGGCCGGCGGGACCTGCGGCGCGGCGACGGGGGGTGTCGGGACCTCGTACGCCGTGGAGTCGGCCGAGACCTGCTCGTCCTCGTGCCGGGGCACGCTGCCCAGACCGCCGTAGGCGGGGCGGGCGTCGGCGCGTTCGGCAGGACGCGACTGCTGCGGCGGAGGGGTCGCGGTGCTCTCGGCGCTGTACGTCGAGCCGAGCGCCTTGTCGCGGCTGCCCTTCGGCGGCGGCTGGCCGCCGTCGAACCCGGCGGCGATGACGGTGACCCGGACCTCGTCGCCGAGCGCGTCGTCGATGACCGCGCCGAAGATGATGTTGGCCTCGGGGTGCGCGGCCTCGCTCACCAGTTGCGCCGCCTCATTGATCTCGAAGAGACCGAGGTCGGAGCCGCCGGAGATGGAGAGCAGCACCCCACGGGCGCCGTCGATGGACGCTTCGAGCAACGGCGAGGAGATCGCCATCTCGGCCGCGGCCACCGCCCGGTCGTCGCCGCGGGCCGAACCGATGCCCATCAGCGCCGAGCCCGCCTCGGACATCACGGACTTGACGTCCGCGAAGTCGAGGTTGATCAGACCCGGGGTGGTGATGAGATCGGTGATGCCCTGGACGCCCGAGAGCAGTACCTGGTCCGCCGACTTGAAGGCGTCCAGCACGCTGACCTGACGGTCCGAGATGGACAGCAGCCGGTCGTTGGGGATGACGATCAGGGTGTCGACGTTCTCGCGAAGACCCCCGATGCCGTCCTCGGCCTGGTTGGCGCGGCGACGGCCTTCAAAGGTGAACGGCCGGGTGACCACACCGATCGTCAGGGCCCCCAGCGAGCGGGCGATGTTGGCGACGACGGGTGCGCCGCCGGTGCCGGTGCCGCCGCCCTCACCCGCGGTGACGAAGACCATGTCGGCCCCCTTGAGGACCTCCTCGATCTCCTCGCGGTGGTCCTCGGCGGCCTTGCGGCCGACGTCGGGGTTCGCGCCGGCGCCGAGGCCGCGGGTCAGTTCGCGACCGATGTCGAGCTTCACGTCGGCGTCGCTCATGAGCAGGGCCTGCGCATCGGTGTTGACCGCGATGAACTCGACGCCCTTGAGACCGACCTCGATCATCCTGTTGATGGCGTTCACGCCACCGCCGCCGATACCGACGACCTTGATGACTGCGAGGTAGTTCTGCGGTGCTGCCACGTCGAAGGCCTCTCGCCTCGAGTTACGTGTCGTCGCCCCATGGATGGTGCGGTGCGCCGACTGATGCCGATGGGGCGGTCCTGAATGCCGACCCGAACCCTAACGGTGAAGTTTAGGGTTACCAGTGCCACTGTTCCTGGACTCTTTGGAACAGGACACTAAGTCGACAAGTGGCACGCGTTCAATGAACACGCCGAACCTCCCGTTTTTCTTTTCACCCTATGTGATCACCCATAGCGCTAGCGAACCAGGGTGCCGAGGTGTCCGAAACACCCTCAACTCGCCGCTGCCGCCGGGGCGCTGGGCGCGCTGACGTCGAACTTCCCGGCGTCGTGTTCGGCCCTCATCAGGGCGGTGAGCACTTTCGACTTCACCCGTCCGTACTCTCCGCTTCCCCAGACGACCGTACGACCACCCGTCAACTCCAGCCGGATGGAGTCATAGGACCGTACCCGGACGACCCGGGTGTCCCGGTGCACCGCCTCGGGGAGGTCCGCGGCGACGCGGGCCGCTTCCCGGCGCAGCCGTCCCTCGCCGAACCGGCGCAGGCTCGGCGACTCCCGCACATCCATCTCCAGCAGCGGGACGCCCTTCGGCGCGGTTGCGACCCTTGCGAAACGCACCCCTTCGGCGTCTACTTCGGTGAACTTTCCGCCCTTTTCGATAAGGGTTACCGGCGTTCTCTCGCTCACTTTCAGCGCAACGGAGTGCGGCCAGGAACGGACGACCTCGACCGCGGCGATCCGCGGCAGCTTCTCCAGAAGTCTCGCGCGCACCGCGCCCGCGTCCACGGTGGCCAGTGGCGCGCCGATCGGCACGGCCGCGGCCTTGGTCACCTCACGCGGCGTCAGAACCGTGGTGCCGCTGGTCCGCACCCGCTCGACGCGCAGCCAATTGGAGCCGTAGAGCGCCCAGAGCGCGCCCGCGCCGACCAGCAGCGCGACGATCGCGCAGATCAGCAGGGTCCGGCGGCGCGGCATGCGGAGCCCGCGCCCCGGCTCGCGGGGCGGGCGCGGGCCGGACGGCGACGCCTGTCGCTCGCCGCGCTGGGCGGTCGTCGGTCCGGCCACGCTTCCCTAGCCTCCTGCTCCTGCGGGCCTACTGACCGGCCCGGCGTGCTGCGATCGCCTCGTACACCATGCCGACCAGCAGCTCGTCGGCATCCCGGCGGCCGAACTCGGCCGCCGCGCGGGACATCTCGTACAACCGGTGCGCGTCGGAGAGCACCGGCAGCACATGGCCCAGCACCCACTCCGGGGTGAGCAGCGCGTCGTCGACGAGCAGCCCGCCGCCGGCGTTGACCAGCGGCTGGGCGTTGAGCCGCTGTTCACCGTTGCCGATGGGCAGCGGTACGTAGACGGCCGGCAGCCCGACGGCGGACAGCTCCGCGACGGTCATCGCGCCCGCGCGGCAGAGCATCATGTCCGCCGCCGCGTACGCGAGGTCCATCCGGTCCACGTACGGTACCGGGATGTACGGCGGCATTCCCGGCATGTTGTCGAGGTGCGGCATTTCGTTCTTGGGGCCGACCGCGTGCAGGATCTGCACCCCCGAGCGCTGCAGCGCCGGAGCGGCCGCCTGCACCACCTCGTTGAGCCGCCGAGCGCCCTGCGAGCCGCCGGAGACCAGCAGCGTCGGCAGGTTGGGGTCGAGGCCGAACGCGGCCCGCGCCTCGGCCCGCACCGCGGCCCGGTCGAGGGTGGCGATGGTGCGTCGCAGCGGGATGCCCACGTAGCGGGCGTTGCGCAGCTTGCTGTCCGGCGTGCTGACCGCGACGAACTTCGCGTAACGGGAGCCGATCTTGTTGGCGAGGCCGGGCCTGGCGTTGGCCTCGTGGACGATGATCGGCACCCCCAGCCGCTTGGCGGCCAGGTAGCCGGGCAGCGCCACGTAGCCGCCGAAGCCGACCACGCAGTCCGCCTTGGTGCGTTCCAGGATCTGCTCGGCCGCCTTGATGGTGCCGCGCAGCCGTCCCGGGACGGTGATCAGTTCTGGTGTGGGCCTGCGCGGCAGCGGAACAGCGGGGATCAGCCCGAGTTCATAGCCGCGTTCGGGCACCAGCCGCGTCTCCAGGCCCTTTTCCGTGCCGAGCGCCGTGATTCCCACTGTCGGATCCTGCCTGCGCAGGGCATCCGCGAGGGCGAGCGCGGGCTCGATGTGGCCGGCGGTCCCCCCACCGGCGAGTACAACATGCACCGAAATTCACCGCTCTCCGGACGGACGCTTCTTGACGCGCCGTCTCATCGTCTTCCATCTCACCCCAGGCTGCCGCATGGCCAACGCCGCTCGGGCACCGGGCTCCTCCCGCGCGAACGCGATCAGCAGTCCGACGGCGAACATGGTCGGCAGCAAGGCGGAGCCCCCGTAGGAGAACAGCGGGAGCGGGACTCCGGCGATCGGCAGCAAGCCGAGCACCGCACCGATGTTGACCACGGCCTGGGCCGTGATCCAGGTGGTCACACCTCCCGCGGCGTACCTTACGAAGGGGTCCTCCGTACGTCCGGCCACGCGGATACCCGCATAGCCTAGAGCCGCGAAGAGGGCGAGTACCGACAGCGTGCCCGCCAGGCCCAGTTCCTCCCCCGTCACAGCGAAGATGAAGTCGGTGTGCGGCTCCGGGAGTTCACCCCATTTCTCCACACTCGCACCCAGCCCGGAACCGAACAGGCCGCCGGAGGCGAGCGCGTAGATTCCGTGCACCGCCTGCCAGCACTGGTCGTTCGCGCCGGGATCGGTGGCTCCGATGCAGGCGAGCCGGGACATCCGGTTGGGACTGGTCTTGATCAGCAGTACCCCGATCGCGCCGGCGATGGCGAGCACCCCCGCGAACATCCGGGTGGGGGCGCCGGCCAGCCAGAGCAGGCCGAAGAGGACGGCGGTGAGAATGATCGCAGTGCCCATGTCACCGCCGAGCATGATCAGCCCGAGCAGCATGAAGGAGACCGGGACCAGCGGCACCAGCAGGTGCTTCCACTGGGTCAGCAGCTTCTTCTCCTGCTTGCGGGCGAGCAGGTCGGCGCCCCACAGGACCAGCGCGAGCTTGCCGAACTCGCTGGGCTGGAGCTGGAAGGGCCCGCCGAGCGAGATCCAGTTCTGGTTGCCGTTGACCGCCTGCCCTATCCCCGGCACCTGGACCAGGCACATCAGGAAGACCGAGCCGGCCAGCAGCGGATAGGCGAGCGCGCGGTGCAGCTTGAGCGGCATCTTGGAGGCGAGCAGCAGCAGGCCGCCGCCGATGACGGCGGCGAGCAGCTGTTTGCGGAAGAAGTAGGTCGCGGGCAGGCCGTACTGCAGCGCCATGATCTGGGAGGCGGAGGCGACCATCACCAGGCCCAGCACGGTGATCAGCATGCTCCCGCCGAAGACGAGGTAGTAGGCGGTCAGCGGCCGGTCCCAGGCCCGCCGCAGCTGCTCCACGAGCCGGCGCAGCGCGCCCGCGCGCGGGGGGCGCGGTCCGCCCGCGCCGGCCGCCGGGGTGCGCCGGGGTGCGCGGGCCCGTACCGGGCGGGCCGTGGCGCCGCCGCGCAGGGCGAAGGCGACGCGCGGGGCGACGCTGCCAGGGCCGGACTTCGCGGGCAGCTCGGCCGTCATCCTCGTCCCCTCCGGTGATGCGTCACGCCGTTGGTCCACGGCGCGACGGCCCTTTCAGAACACGGCCTATTCGTTCTCGGCGCGGACGGCCGGCAGAGCGAGCGCGGCTTCGGCGAACGCGTCTCCACGCTCGTGGTAATTGACGAACATGTCCATCGAGGCGCAGGCGGGGGCCAGCAGGACGGTGTCCCCCGGCCGGGCGAGCCGCGCCGCTTCCCGGACAGCCGCCGCCATCGCACCAGTGTCGGTCCGGTCGAGGTCCACGACCGGCACATCGGGGGCGTGTCGGGCGAGTGCTTCGCCGATCAGGGCGCGGTCGACGCCGATCAGCACGACGCCGCGCAGCCGCTTCGCGGACCTGGTGACCAGCTCGTCGAAAGTGGCGCCCTTGGCGAGGCCGCCGGCGATCCAGACGATGCTCTCGTACGCGGCCAGTGAGGCCTCGGCGGCGTGTGTGTTGGTGGCCTTGGAGTCGTCGATGTAGGCGACGGAATCGATGTCGGCGACATGCGCGATGCGGTGGGCGTCGGGTCTGAAGGCGCGGAGTCCGTCGCGCACCGCGGCGGGCGTGACGCCGTAGGCGCGGGCCAGGGCGGCCGCCGCGAGCGCGTTGGCGATGTTGTGCGGCGCGGGCGGGTGCACGTCGCCGGCCTCGGCCAGCTCCTGCGCGTGCGACTGACGGTTGTCGACGAAAGCCCGGTCGACCAGGATGCCGTCGAC
>NZ_JAYMZR010000039.1:51291-58394 GCF_035828615.1 Streptomyces sp. H27-D2
GGGGCGCCGAGGGTGAAGCCGACGGCGCGGCAGCCCTCCTCGACGTCCGCCGCGCGCACCAGTTCCTCGGTGGCGGGGTCGGCGGTGTTGTAGACGCAGGCGACCTGGTTGCCCTCGTAGATCCGGCCCTTGTCGGCGCGGTACGCCGCCATGGTGCCGTGCCAGTCGAGGTGGTCGGGTGCGAGGTTCAGCACGACGGCGGAGTGCGCGCGCAGGCTCGGCGCCCAGTGCAGCTGGTAGCTGGAGAGCTCGACCGCGAGGACGTCGTAGGTCTCCTCGCCGAGCACGACGTCGACGATGGGGGTGCCGATGTTGCCGACCGCGGCCGTACGCAGCCCTGCGGCGGCCAGGATCGAGGCGAGCATCTGGACGGTCGTGGTCTTGCCGTTGGTGCCCGTGACGGCCAGCCAGGGGGCGCTGTCGGGCCCGCGCAGCCGCCAGGCCAGCTCGACGTCGCCCCAGACGGGGACGCCGGCGTCGGCGGCGGCCAGGAACAGCGGGCTCTGCGGCTTCCAGCCGGGCGAGGTGACGACCAGGTCGGTGCCCTCGGGCAGCGTCGCGCCGTCGCCGAGCCGTACGGCGACGCCGCCGCGCTCCAGCTCCGCGGCGGCCTCGCGCTGTCGTTCGCCGTCCCCGCCGTCCACGACGGTGACGCGGGCGCCGAGCCCGGCCAGGGCGCGGGCGGCACTGCTGCCGCTCACGCCCAGGCCGGCCACGGTGACGTTCCTGCCCGCGAACCGATCGGTCACTTCCCTGCCGCCCAGCCGCCGTAGAAGATGCCCAGGCCGACGATCACGCACATGCCCTGGATGATCCAGAATCTGACCACCACCAGCACTTCGCTCCAGCCTTTCAGCTCGAAGTGGTGCTGGAGCGGCGCCATCCGGAAGACGCGTTTGCCGGTCATCCGGAAGGAGCCGACCTGGATCACCACGGACATCGTGATCAGCACGAACAGTCCGCCGAGCACGGCGATCAGCAGTTCGGTGCGGGAGCAGATCGCCAGACCGGCGAGCGCGCCGCCCAGGGCGAGCGAGCCGGTGTCGCCCATGAAGATCTTGGCGGGCGAGGTGTTCCACCACAGGAAGCCGAAGCACGCGCCCATCAGGGCCGAGGCGACGACCGCGAGGTCGAGTGGGTCACGGACCTCGTAGCAGCCCGCGCCGCCGGTGAGCTGGTTCGCGCAGGACTCCTGGAACTGCCAGACGCCGATGAAGGTGTAGGCGCCGAAGACCATCACCGAGGCGCCGGTCGCCAGACCGTCGAGGCCGTCGGTGAGGTTCACCCCGTTGGACATCGCCAGGATCATGAACAGCGCCCAGATCACGAAGATCACCGGGCCGATGGTCCAGCCGAAGTCCTGGGTGAAGGAGAGCCGGTCGGACGCCGGGGTCTGCCCCCGGACGTCGGCGAACTGCAGCGACAGGATCGCGAAGGCGACACCGACGATGAGCTGACCGGCCAGTTTCGCCTTGGCGCGGAGGCCGAGGCTGCGCTGCTTGACGATCTTGATGTAGTCGTCCAGGAAGCCGACCAGGCCCATTCCCGCCATCAGGAACAGCACCAGCAGCCCGGAGAGCGTCGGTTCCTGGGAGGTGATGACCTTGGTCAGCGCGTACGCGATGAGCGTCGCCAGGATGAAGGCGATGCCGCCCATCGTGGGTGTGCCGCGCTTGCTGTGGTGCGCCTGCGGGCCGTCGTCCCGGATCATCTGCCCGTAGCCCTTGGAGGCCAGCAGCCTGATCAGCAGCGGAGTGCCGAGCAGGGACAAAAACAGACCGATACCGCCGGCGAAGAGGATCTGCCGCATGATCATGGGCTGACAACCTCGCCGTCGAGCAGGGTCTGCGCGATCCACTCCAGGCCCACCGACCTGGAGGCCTTCACCAGCACGACGTCTCCTGAACGCAGCTCACTGCGCAACAAGTCGACCGCCGCCCGTGCGTCGGACACGTGCACCGACTCCTCACCCCACGAACCCTCGTTCTTGGCGCCCATGTCGAGCCAGGCGGCCTCCCGGCCACCGACTGCCACGAGCTTGCTGACGTTGAGCCGGACGGCCAACCGCCCGACCGCGTCGTGTTCGGGGAGGGACTCCCCGCCGAGCTCCGCCATCTCCCCGAGCACCGCCCATGTGCGCCGCCCCCTGCCCATCGCGGCCAGCGCGCGCAGCGCTGCTCGCATGGAGTCGGGGTTCGCGTTGTAGGCGTCGTTGATGACGGTCACTCCGTCCGCGCGCTCGGTGACCTCCATCCGCCAGCGGGAGAGCTGTCCCGCTTCGGAGAGCGCTGTGGCGATCTCGTCGACGGACATGCCCAACTCATGGGCGACGGCGGCCGCGGCGAGCGCGTTCGACACGTGGTGCTCACCGTACAGCCGCATGGTCACGTCACCGCACCCGGAGGGTGTGCGAAGCGTGAAGGCCGGCTGTCCCTGGTCGGTGAGCCGGACATTCTCGGCGCGTACCTCGGCGTCGGCGGCCTCGCCGAAGAGGATCACGCGGGCCTTCGTACGGGTCGCCATCGCGCGTACCAGCTGGTCGTCGGCGTTGAGTACGGCGACGCCGTCCTCGGGGAGCGCCTCGACCAGCTCGCCCTTGGCCTCGGCGATCTGCTCACGGCCGCCGAACTCGCCGATGTGCGCGGTGCCGACGTTCAGCACGAGGCTGATCCTCGGCGGGACCAGGCCGGTGAGGTAGCGGATGTCGCCGATGCAGCGGGCGCCCATCTCCAGCACCAGGTGCCGGGTGCCCTCGTCGGCGCGCAGCGCGGTGAGCGGCAGGCCGATCTCGTTGTTGAAGGAGCCGGGCGTCCAGACGGTGGGGCCGCGGCGCTCCAGCAACTGGGCGATGAGGTCCTTGGTGCTGGTCTTCCCGGCGGAGCCGGTGAGTGCGACGACGGTGGCGCCGAGGCGCTGGACGACGGCGCGGGCGAGCGCCCCCAGCGCGGCCTCGACGTCGTCGACGACGATCGCGGGAACGCCGAGGGGACGGGCGGCCAGCACTGCTGCCGCGCCCTCCTCGACCGCGCGCCGCGCGTAGTCGTGACCGTCTGCCCGCTCGCCCACGAAAGCGGCGAAGAGGCAGCCGGGGCGTACCTCACGGGAGTCGATCACCACCGGGCCGGTGACCAACAGGTCCTGGTCCGGTATGTCGTGCGGCCGTCCGGAGACGATGGCGGTGATCTCGGCGAGCGAGAGTGCGATCACCGGTCACCCCCGGTCTTGGGGGGAAGCTGCCGGGTGGAGGATTGTGCGCGCATGGCGGTCTGTCATCCCTGGTCGTTCCGGTGCCGGTCTGATGAATCACTGAGGTCGCTGCGGTCACTGGGCTCGCCGGCGTCATCGCTGTCGTCGTGCCCGAGGTTCTCCCGGTGCTCGATGGCCCGGCGCAGCACCAGGCGGTCGTCGAAGGGACGGATCACTCCGGCGATGTCCTGGCCCTGCTCGTGGCCCTTGCCGGCGACGAGCACGGTGTCACCGGGCTCCGCGCGGGCGACGGCCTCGGTGATGGCGTCGGCCCGGTCGGCGTGCAGCAGCACGTCGCCGCGCTCGTGCGCGGGGACCTCGGCGGCGCCCGCGAGCATCGCGACGAGGATCGCGAGCGGGTCCTCGGTGCGCGGGTTGTCGGAGGTCAGCACGGCGGTGTCGGAGAGCCGGGCGAGCGCCGCGCCCATCGCGCGGCGCTTGTGCGGGTCGCGGTCGCCGCCGCAGCCGAGGACGGCGTGCACCTTGCCCTCGGTGACCTTGCGCAGCGCGCGCAGGACCGATTCGACGGCGTCCGGCTTGTGGGCGTAGTCGACGACGGCGAGGTAGGGCTGTCCCGCGTCCACCCGCTCCAGCCGGCCGGGGACGCCGGGGACGGCCGCGACGCCGTTGGCGGCGGTCTGCGGGTCGATCCCGGCGACGACCAGGGCGACGATCGCGGCGAGCGCGTTGGCGACGTTGAAGTTGCCGGGGAGCGGCGCGGCGGCCTGTACGGACTCGCCCTGGGGGCCGACGACGGTGAAGACCGAGCCGAGCGGGCCGACCTCGACGTCCTGCGCGCGCCAGTGGGCGTCGGGGTGACCCTCCGCGGAGAAGCTGGTGACCGGGACCTCGGACTCGTCGAGCAGCCTGCGGCCGTACTCGTCGTCGAGGTTGACCACTCCGGTGCGGCTGCGGGCCTTGGTGAACAGCTCCGCCTTCGCCCGGAAGTAGTCCTCCATGTCCGTGTGGAAGTCGAGATGTTCGGGGCTGAGGTTGTTGAAGACCGCGACGTCGAAGAGGGTGCCGTCGACCCGGCCGAGCACCAGGGCGTGGCTGGAGATCTCCATGGCGACCGCGCTGACGGCGCGTTCGCGCATCACCGCGAAGAGCGCCTGCAGGTCGGTGGCCTCGGGGGTGGTGCGCTCGCTCTTGATGCGCTCGTCGCCGATGCGGGACTCCACGGTCCCGATCAGGCCGGTGAGCGCCCCGTTCACGGCGGCTTCGCGCAGTCCGCCCTCGATGAGGTAGGCGGTGGTGGTCTTGCCGGAGGTGCCGGTGATGCCGATCTGCAGCAGGTCGCGGCCCGGCTCGCCGTAGATGGCCGCGGCGAGCGCGCCCATCCGGCCGCGCGGGTCGGGCACCGCGAGGACGGGCAGCCCGGTCGCGGCGGCGCGCTCCGCGCCGGAGGGGTCCGTGAGCACCGCGACGGCGCCGAGGTCGGCGGCCTGCGCGACGAAGTCCGCGCCGTGCAGCCGGGCGCCCGGCAGCGCGGCGTAGATGTCGCCGGGGCGCACCGCGCGGGAGTCGTGCGTGATGCCGGTGACCGCGCCCTCGCCGCCCCCCTCGGCCGCGCCCTGCGGCGCCGGAACGCCCAGATGCTCGGCGAGTTCCTTCAGCGGGGTGGGACGGACCCGGACAGGACGCGGCGCCCCGGGGTACGTGGCGGGGGCGCTCTGCGGCGTGGTTGCGGACTGATCAGCGTGTGGCACGGCGGTGAGCGTACCGGGCGCACCCCGCTCCGGGCGAAGCGAGGGGCGCGCCGGGGCGCGGTTCCCGGGATCAGGCGTGATGGTCGTCACGGGGCTCCTCGCTCAGTCGCCGGGCTGGTAGCTGACGGGCAGCCGCGCGGCCTGTTTGCCGGTCGGCGCGACCTGGAGGGTCTTCAATGCGAACTCCATGACCTTCTTGTATATCGGGCCGCAGATCTGGCCGCCGAAGTAGCTGCCCCTGGTGGGGTTCTGGATGGCGCAGTAGACGGTGATCCGCGGCTTGTCGGCGGGCGCGAAGCCCGCGAACGAGGCGGTGTAGCCCTGGTAGCGGCCGGTCTGCGGATCCACCCGGTTGGACGTGCCGGTCTTCCCCGCGACACGGTAGCCGGGGATCTTCGCGGCGGTGCCGGTGCCCTCGGCGTCGTCGACCACGGATTCGAGCATGGCGGCCATCGCGCGGGCCGTCTTCTCGCTGACCACGCGGGACTTCCTGGGGGCCGGCGCGGGGGTGAAGCGGCCGTCGGAGCTCTTGGTGCCGCGCACCAGGGTCGGCGCGACGCGCTTGCCGCCGTTGGCGATCGTGGAGTAGACCGACGCGGCCTGCACCGCGTTGAGCGACAGGCCCTGGCCGAACGGGATCGTGTACTGCTGGGAGGCGCTCCAGTGCCGCGGCTGGGCCAGGATGCCGGCGGTCTCGCCGGGGAACCTGAGCCCGGTGGGCTGCCCGACGCCGAATCTGTCGAGGTAGGAGTGCAGCACCCGGTTGGCCTGCCGCTGGTTCGAGCCCAGCTGTTCGGTCGACAGGATCGTGCCGATGTTGCTGGACTTCGCGAGCACCCCGTTGAGCGTGAGGTGCCAGGTGGCGTGGTCGATGTCGTCGGCGAACAGCCGGTCGGCGCGGTGCAGCCGGTTGGGGACCTCGACGTGGGTGGCCGGGGTCGCCTTGCCCTCCTCCAGTACGGCGGCGAGCGACATCAGCTTCGAGGTGCTGCCGGGCTCGTACGCGTCGGAGAGGGCCGCGTTGCCCAGCGCCGCCGGGTCCGCCTTGGAGATGTCGTTGGGGTCGAAGCCGGGCGCGTTGGCGACCGCCAGCAGCTCGCCGGTGCGGTTGTCCTGGACGACGACGTAGCCGCGGTCCGCCCTGGACTCCCGCACCTGCTTGGTGATGGCCTGCTGGGCGGCCCACTGGATGTCCCGGTCGAGGGTCAGCTCGACGTCGGAGCCGGGCACCGCGGGCTGCTCCTGGACGTCGGCGGTGGGGATCTGCCGGCCGTTGGACTGGGCGTAGGTGAGCTTGCCGTCCTTGCCCGCCAGCTGCTTGTCCCACTGTGCTTCGAGGCCGCCGCCGCCCTTGCCCTCGGAGTTCACGAAGCCGAGGACGCCGGCCGCGAGGCCGCTGTTGGGGTAGACGCGCTTGGTGTGCTTGTCGGCGTTGATGCCGACCAGGACGTTGGCGCCGCGGCCCCTCGCCTGCTTTTCGGCGAGGGACTTCTTCAGATCCTGGATCTGCTTCCAGATCTGCGGGGTCTGCTGGCGGGCCAGCACGACGTACTGGGACGCCGGCCGGGAGAGCTTGCGCCGCAGCTCCGCCTGGTTCCGGCCGAGGATCGGCGCGAGCAGCTCGGCCGCCTGGGCGGGCGCGTCGCCGGCCTTGGTCTGGTCCCGGGTGAGCAGGTCGGGGGCGGCGGTGACGTCGTACGCGTCCACGGTGGTGGCGAGGTCGACGCCGCCGCGGTCGGTGATGGTGCCGCGCTCGGCGGCCAGCGTGACCGGGATGTAGCGGTTCACATTGGCCTTGGCCGCGTACGTTCCCGCGTCCACGGCCTGGACCTGCAGAAGCCGCACGGTGAAGGCCAGCATCACCACCGCCAGCCCGAGCCCGACCAGCCGCAGCCGGGGGCGCGGGCTGCCCAGCGTGATGGACTGCGGGGCGCTCCCGGGGCGTCGCGGGCGCGGGCGCGGGCGCTTCGCGGCGGGGCGCGCGGCCGGTCCCGTACGCCCTCCGGCGCGCGGCCGAGCCGGTCCCGGCACCCGCCGGCGGGGGTCCTTCGGGGGCGTCACGCCGCGACCGCCGTGCGCTGCGCCGGACCCGCAGCAAGAACAGCAACAACAGCAGGCACAGCACACACAGCGCGCACAGCACGCGCG